>JBFIDQ010000004.1:0-31963 GCA_041603795.1 Chlamydiales bacterium | reverse complement strand
GGCAAAGGGAATTCCTCTGCGCTCCTCTGCGGACTCCGCGCCTCCGCGTTAAAAAAAAACCGTGCAATAAATTTGAAAGGCACCTTTTAGGCGACCAGGTGAGCACCGCTGATGCCGAAATTATGAAAGACGCCGCAGAGTGCGAAATTCCAGGGCAATTCGATAAGAATATGCCTGGTGGTATCGTAAAATGTGATGAATGGCTCGCTCCTCAAGGAAGCGAGCCTGGAGCAAATCGAGCTCAAGCAGGGGAGCTGCGGGGGAAAAACTCTATTGTCGTAGAGTGAACATCCTTTTGATCATGAGCGCTTGTCAGGTTGTGAACAAAAATATACTCATCATCCTTAAGAAAGGCGGTGGTGTGAACGATTCCTTCATCAAACAAGAAATACGGCTTTCTAAACTCCATCACCATCTTTTTTAGCGGAGCTGACAAGATTTCACTAGGGGAAATTTTCAACTCCCCACTCAAAAGCATTTCCTCCCTGCTCGCTGATAAATAGCCATAGGACTCCGCATAAGCCCACTGATCAGCGACATCACACGCATAGCGATATAATCTAAAAGGATGCTTATACTCACCAAGACATTCAGCTTTCTCTAAAGACTCTAGAATCGCTGGAATTTTCCTAGCCAACCGAGTGTTGAATATTTCTTCTTTTTTAAATTCTGCAATCGCTCCATCTGGGAGATTGCGCGGCTCCGCGGCCATGCTTTTTTCACACCCAAGAAATACAGGTCGTGTAGTGATTGAAATTTTAAGAAAAGGACTTTCTTTGTTCGGTAGAATAAATTCAGAGCTTGATTTGATCAAAGCTCCGTCGTTATACAACCCGATATTGGTATCAATATAAAAACGGTCAGATTCTTCATAATGTACCCCTCCTAGAAACTCAAAGTCCACACCAGCGACAACGACAGCCATTTTATGTTCAGAAATTAAATCTTTTAACGGGAGAACCAGGTCTCTAAAGGCGCGAACCCATCCATTGGACCAAGCATGTCGCAAAAATTCCTTCGGGAGAATTGATGCTGGGCTGTAGTGAATTGGGCATGCTGGAAATTCAGTCCTTACTTTTCGATCCATTATGCTAGCCTCCAGCTACGGCAGTTAAAACTTCAAGACAGTCGTCATCTTGATTATATTCAGTGTCCAAACCATCTTCAGCCGTTATTTGCTCGCCATTAATAAAAAGTTGATGAACCTTGCGAACGTTCCCCTCTCCATCAAACAACACGGGTTTGAGTTCCGGATAAGCATCCGACATTTCAACCAAACAAGCACTAATGGTTTTTCCTTTCACATCGTGGTCTTTTTTATAATCTGCAAATCTGAGTAGAGCTCCAGAAATTTTGACTTTCATTGTGTTTTCTCCAATTTTGATTTCTTGTTTATTATTTTTTCTTTCCAAAACTCGACAAAACAAAAACACCTAAGTCCGTAGATATAGTGCCCTGTGGGGTTCCAGCTGAAAATAGCCCTGAAAAATTTCGCAAAGACCTTTCTAGTTTGTTATGGGAAAGATAGGCCTCCGTGGCCAAGAGTTTGATTAGACCAGATACGATATAATTTATCTGTTCAACTGCAAAATACTTAGCAGCACTTATCTCAAACTCCCATATTGGATTTGATTCATTGTCATCTTGTTTTTTTAAGGCATCAAATAGTACATGACGGGCAGCAAGATAGCGTGCAAATAGATCTCCCAATTGGAATTGAATGTGCTGCATGCCTGACAGCGGTTTTTTATACCTTATCGTTTCATTGAAGTGGTCAGAAGCTAATTCAAAAAGAGCCTTAAGTCTACCTAATGCAGGAATTATTATTAGACATCGACGTGAGTTTAGTTCTTTCTGTGCATGTGATAAGGCATCATATTTTATCAAAGCTCTATCTGGATCAAGTATAACATTATCTAGGTAGAGACAACCTGTACCGGTTCCTCTAAAGCAAAATGAGTCCACTGTTCCGATCCGTACACCTGGATCAGTGCGTTTTACAAGAAACATTCCTAAGTCACGGGTATCTGAATCAGCATTTGCCAAATAGACAAAAAACATGTCTGCGCTTCTTGCAGATGAGACATATACTTTGTGACCATCTAGTACATACTTATCTTCTTTCTTTTTAAACTGAGATTTAAAGGAGAATGGGTCAGCTCCATCAGTGTAGCAAAATGCAGGAATCATATCGCCATCTATAAGATTTTTTTTATACCTCTCTACGATATCGTTATTTTTAATTTCTAAAAAAGACTTCGTTAGGGAGGTGTATATGTTAATCAAAAATGGAAACCCTAGATCATCAGACCAATAACCAATCCTTTCCATCATCAACCCCTTCTGAGATGAGGTGGCCCCCCATCCTCCATGCTCAGCGGGTAAACCGAAAGTCATCATTCCTAGCCGGTTAGCCTTCTTCATGACATCTTTGGGTATCACTTGATCCTTAGCATCCCGTTCATCTGCACCGGGATTGATACCTGTCAGCACAAAATCTTTATAGTTTTTGTCGACATAGTCAAAAATATCCTTTTCATCTTTGCTTGGCATAAAGAGTTGCCCACGTTTGTGTTCCTATACGTTGTCGACGACACATCTCCATGCTTGAGTAAGAAGTATCCTAACTGTGTCAAAAAGCACGAGCTTGCCACTAATTCAAAACGACTTAGGTTAGATGTAACTATTATATGGGCGCGAAATTTATACCGACCCAAATTGAAGAGTTGACTTGACGCAGCCCAAGCTGTCACTTGAACAGTGCCGAAAAATCAAAGTCTATGGCCACGCAGGGTAAAGATGAGCCTAAACGGGATAAGAATATATCGCCCTCCGAAGGACAGTAGACCTATTTAAAAGGCGGCACTCCGGTGAGTTGTTCGGCGGTTTTTTCTATCTCATCATCATTATGATTATCGAGATCGGCAAGAGCCTGCTCAATCTTGGCAATTGCGTAAGAGCAGTAGAGCTTGCCAACACTGACATCACCGCCAAGCTGTTCTGCGACACCGCCCACCCTCTGCAAATCACTATCGAGTTTACTCAAGACGGCCGTACTGGTATAAAGCGCAATCATCACATCCGCAATACGGTTTAAAAGCAGCTGCTTTTCAATAACTCCTTCGCGATGCTTCGAGAGAAGCTTGGGAACCATCATTCCTACCTTTTTTACAGCACGACTTAAACGAGTTGCTTCGTCGGAGATAATTTTTGATTTCAAATGCACACTAGGGCGTCGTAGCTTATTGAGCATTTCACTACTAAATTTGCAAAGGGCTCTAAAGTTTACAAAGGGGTTTTTTAAGGCTTCCATACCAGCTTGTAAAGAGGTGCCCACATCACGCATTCCAACAACACCAATAAAGACACGCAAAACATCGTTGGAGCCCTCTCCAATGCTATTAAATCGCGAGTCGCGCATCATGCGCTCAAACGGCCGATCTTTAAACAAAGAGCGACCTCCCAGAATCTGCATGGATTCATATATGACTTCCCACTGCGCCTCAGATGCAAACACCTTGAGTATTGCTGACTCAATCATTACATCGGATTGCCCATTGTCAATTAGACCTGCCGTCATGTGGGTTGTTGCGTCCATCGCATAAACTAGCGCTGACATGCGCGAAATTTTTTCCTTAACCATAGGAAACGTGGCTAGCGAACGCTTAAATTGATGACGGTTTTTTGCATGCTCAATGGCAAGCTCGAGACTTTTTTTAGCGGAACCTGTACAGGTTGCTCCAAAGGTGGTACGGCCGTAGTTTAGTGCATCAAGTGCAATATTCAGACCACGTCCCTTCTTACCCAAAACATTTTCTGCTGGGACCTCAACGTTGTCGAAATCAAGATTTGTTGTTTGTGAACCGCACAGGCCGACTTTTTCTAAAGCTGCATCCCGTACAGAAACTCCCTTCATATCTGGTGTAAGAATGAACGCGGTGATTCTCTCTTGTATTCCCTGAGGAGTCTCTACATCTGTCTGTGCCATGAGAATAATCACACTTGCAATCGATCCACTTGTACTCCATTGCTTACGCCCACTAATGCGATAAACATTCTTCTCGGAGTCAAAAACAGCCTTTGTCTGTACCCCAGCGGCATCAGAGCCTGCATTGGGCTCGGTGAGCGAAAAAGCTGCTAGTTGTTCTCCGTTACTAAGTTTTGGTAGAAATTTTTTGCGCTGTTCGTCGGTGCCATAAAGTAAAATTGCTTTGAGAGCAACCGATTGATGAGCGTTTACGAGTAGGGCCGTTGAGCCGCATCGGCTAGCAACAAGTTCCATTGCCTTGCAATAGCCATACTGTGAAAAGCCTTGTCCACCATGTTCCGTAGGGATGCTCATTCCAAGAAGCCCAAGCTCGCCGAGTCCCTTAATCAAGCTATCTGGAATTTCACCCTTACGATCAATTGCGCCTGGGTCGAGATGCTCGTCCATGTAGCTCTCAAGGTTCTTGCAAAATTTTTCAACCTTATCAAGCTCTTTTTTATCTACTTGCGGATACGGGAAAACTTTACTAGAATCAAATTGTCCAAAATAAAGTCCTTTCGCGAAACTTGGCTTTTTCTCTCCTGAGAAGAGGAGCTCCTCCGCCATTTTCATTTGCTTCTCGTCCATCTCCTTAAACTCCTATTAAAAGTGGTTCTGGTTCCTATCCGACACTTGTAAATTTAAAGGATATTAATTCTGGGGATGAGCGTCCTGGAAATAAACTTTAAAAGCGTCTCCTAGTCAATATTTTATATGTAAATTAATTACTTGTCAAGTTTTTATCAAAAATGTTCTGACAAAACAGAAGGGCGAACTAGCCTGGTTTAGCCGAACGCTCAATGGCGTCTAATAAAATGTTGTGGAGTGATCCTTCTGCAAAGCCTGTGTTCTGCAGGTCGCCAGATCCAAGTCTAACTTCAGACACGGCAGGCCCTCAGGCTCTTATGGCCAGCCAGCTCCTCGACAGTATTTCTGACCTTTCCAGGAGGATTACCCTGAAAGTGCGCCTCTATGGGTATTAGAGTGGGAGCTCTTCGCCTCCCTTGTTAGCGCCGGTTTGTCGCAAATTCCGCGCAAAAATCTCCCTCGTTACATAAGAATTCGGGGTCTATCTAAAACAGGTGGAACAAATCCCCTTTAGTGTGTAGTTTATGAGGTTTGGGGTAAGCATCTCAATGAGATTTTGACAACTGATGACAACAGGACAGCATCATGAAATATAGATTTATGTGCTTATGTTTGGTTATGGCAACGCTTATTACGTGTGAGCTTAGGGCCTTAAACGGGATGCTTTTTTACGGAATCGGTGCAAGAAATCGAGCAATGGGTGGCGCCAATGGAGCCCATCCCGTGGACAGTTCTACGCTGCTGATTAACCCAGCTGGCATAGGTGCGCTGGGCAACACTGCTGACTTTGGAGTCCATTGCTTATACGTTCGAGCCTCAATAGATCGTTCGGGCGCGGTGAACAGTCTTCCCAATAAGGCAGCCGGAAAGGAAAATAGTGGACAAAATATTTATATAACACCGTTTGATGGGATCACTTACAAGCGATCTCCTGAGTCATCTTTCGCATTTGGTGCTATGTTTTGCGGGGTAGCTGCGGAAGGCGTTAAGTACTCTCATCCAAGGATTGATCCTGCTTCCCTAACTGACGACTATGATACACATACAACTCTAATTGTCCTTAGGTCGATAATAGGAACTTCCTATGATCTCAACGACTCTTTTCATTTGGGACTGGGCCTTCATATCAATTCAGCGCTCCTCAGCGCCGACCTTGCTACAGTTGCTCCCATTTCTCCTTTCCCCCAAACAGCGGGAGATGGACGTCTTGAAATTGCCTACGGGGCTGGGTTTTCTTTGGGGATTATCTATGATCTAAATGAACACTGGTCATTTGGAGCTGCATATGTCTCACCACAGTGGTTTGAGGATTTTGGTCGCTATGCAGATTTGGTTCCTGACTTTAAACTGCCACCAGAAGTGCGAATTGGATCAGCTTTTCGATGGAGCGGGGACACAACCCTGACGGCAGATTATAAGTGGATTGGTTGGTCGACAATCTCACTATTTAATAAAAAGCCTACAGAAGGAGGCTTTTTATGGAGAGATCAGCACAGCATTGGTTTAGGTGCTGAACACAAATTTTGCCCAACCTTCACGGGAAGAGCCGGAATTAACTATGCTCATTCTCCTATTAGAAAAGACGCTCTGTTTGCAAACGCGCTTGTTCCAGTCGTCATGGAGGTACATCTGGCCATTGGAGCAGAGCTCCTACTCCCCCACAGCTCTTTGGCGGCAAGCTTTGTTTACACTCCAAGAAATAAAGTTAGGGACGATGGCTCGGGCGATGCTTTTAGCGTCGGAGGTAAGGGGGTAGAAGCCGCTATCGAGACATATGACTTTGATGTTGTTTGGAGTCTCGTTTTTTAGGTACTGGTAGGTTTGTGGGAGGAATCCATGCCTCCCCGTTCACGAGGTTCTGCTGTTTGCAGCATCAATCCTTTAATTCTTTTAGCCAAATCAACTGGGCTGCTTCAACCGCGCTCATCATTGTGTCGCAAAATAGGGCTCGACCCGATGTTTCAACAATAATTGCGTGTAATTCCGAGAGTTCTTTAGCGGGGTCGACCTCGCCATTTGCTATCTTGCTCTCAATCTCTTGCAGCAGAGTGAAAAGAGGGAGAATTTTTGTTTGAATTAAAGTGTGAACCTTTTCGCTAAGTTCCGCGAGTGTTTGGCGTTCTGGAGTTTCCTTCGGCTCCCTTTGAAGTCCGCGTATTAGCGTGGCTTCTATGTCGAGTACTTCTGACTTGAGAGCCATCATGGGCGGAATGTTGTCGGCTAGATATTGGTAGGTCATAGTTGAGCTGAGATCAACGGTCATATCGAGTTCCTTGTTTTTTTTGGTAAAAATAATTAGCTTTATCCCTTCGCCTGCAGGAACGCAGCGACAGCGATGGCCTTCATGAGAGTTTCACTAAGTAGAGCTTCGGCCATTCCGAGAACAATTACCGCGTGCTCCTCGGAGATCTCTTTGTTAGCATCCAGCTCGCCGTTTTCCACTTTGCTTTTTGTCTCAGCGGCCAGGGCAATGAACGGTAATATTTTTGTCTCAATGAGCGTGTGAATTCGATCACTGAGCTCTGCAAGCATCTGATGCTCCTCTAGTCCCTCTGGAATCGCATCCTTACCTTGCAAGAGAACCACTTCAATCTCCTGTAGCATTGGCTCCATGCGTTCGATTTCCGGTACATCAAGGATGTATTGATAGATGGCTGGTGCGTCGATATTAATGGTCATCGTGAACTCCTTGCTCTTTTGAGTTAAATATTTATTTATACATCTGAGGTGATAGGTGTCAAGTCGTTGCAATTATTCCGTTATATGACGTAAACTTTTGGCGCCTTGGAGGAGTGTCCGAGTGGCCGAAGGAGCACGCTTGGAACGCGTGTGTGCGTTAACGCGTACCGTGGGTTCGAATCCCACCTCCTCCGATTTTTTTTTGGTAAATGACGCGCTCTGCTAAGGATGTCGTTGTGAAGTGCCCCTTTTGTGAAAGTGATGACCTTAAGGTCACAGATAGCCGCAACGCCTGCGACGTGAATGCGATTCGTAGGCGACGTGAGTGTTTGAAGTGCGAGTCGCGCTTCACGACATTTGAAACTGTGGAGCTTTCACTTCAGGTGCGTAAGCGTGATGGGCAGTGGGAGGATTTTGACCAGGAAAAGCTGATTAGAGGCATTCAGGCGGCGTGCCATCACAGTAAGGTGAGTCGCGATCAGATCAACGCCCTCTCTGCGAAGATTACGGGGATGCTGATGCAGCGCCAGGGTCAGCAGATCGAGGCGATGGAGCTGGGAGAGCTGGTGATGAAGGGACTGCAGGAGCTTGACCGCGTTGCCTATATCCGTTATGCCTGCGTCTATAGGCGATTTAAGGAGCTAGATGAGGTGATGGAAGCGATCCGCTCACTAGCAGAAGTTTAACAATGAAATCGAGGTAGGTAATGGCTGGGCTCAACAAAAAAGAGATCGAAATTTTCCGAAAGAGACTGGTTGAGATGCGCGCAAAGCTCTCTCGTTCTCTTCAGGGTGTCACTGATGATGTGACCAGCCCCGAAGAGGGCTCCGGATACTCTCAGCATCAGGCGGATCAAGGAACAGATGACTTCGATCGCACGATCAGTATCGAAGTGGGTAGTAAGGAAATGGGGATCATCAAACAGATCGACCGTGCCCTTGAGAAGATTGAAGAGGATAGCTACGGGGTCTGCGATCTTACTGAAGAGTTTATTCCGAAAGCTCGACTCGAAGCTGTTCCCTACGCGACGATGACTGTTGCAGCGCAGGAGAAACTGGAGAAGGGCCTCCTTTGATCTCAAATTCTTTTGCGGTTAGGTGGAAGCCACGAACACGCCCACTCCTGGGCGCCCTCTTGGCCATGGCGATTATCGTCCTGGCCGACTTCGTTTCTAAGGCGTATGTAATGCGCCACCTTCCTCTTATGGCCAATAGTATGCCCATCTACCCCTACGGGGGAATTCCCGTTTTTCGTGATTTTTATGGGATCGAGTTTTCGATTTCCGTTACGACCAATAGCGGGGCAGCTTGGGGCATGTTTGGTGACTACCCACAGGCTCTCACGGCTGTGCGTGGGATAATTCTTACTGGACTCATGGGCGGACTCCTTTTTCTTAAGGAGCCGCGCCTTACCATTCCCTACACGCTCATTTTGGGTGGGGCTTTTGGGAATATGGTCGATTTGATGACGCAGGGCTTCGTTATCGACATGCTACACTTCCGTTTTTGGGGATATGAATATCCTGTATTTAATCTGGCAGATTGCTCGATCTGCATAGGGGTCTTTTGGTGGATGCTTCTCAGTTGGTTCAAACGAATATAAAACTCAGCACCTTGCAGGAAGAGGGCGCCTATCACGCATCGAAATTCCTTTCGATCCAGCTACTGGTCACTTTAGAGGCTTTGAAAGAGCTGTTAGCTGGCTTACGTTTGTTTCAAGCGGGTGTGGTGGTTACCTCTGGTGAGGAGGAGCTGACTTTGACAGCCTACTGCAAGCGATACGAAGAGTACCTTGAGGCATTGTGCTCTGGTCAAGTGCCGCGTGTAGAAGTGATGCGGGGCCTTACAGTTTTTGCTGCTGAGAATTGCGATGATCTCTACGCAATAGAGGTTGGCGAGGGGCAGAGAGTCATTCGTCAGCGGGGTGCTTCACTACAGATTCAACACCATACGCTTCATTACTCAACTGACGACCATCGCTTCCGTTCCATGACCCTAGGCGAGGGGGCGATCCACTGGGGTCTACAGCTTACGTTCCCACAACTGGTTCAGAATCCGAAAACGGGAGAAATTGAGAAGACGGATCTTTCCCTATTTAAAAAATTGCAGCGCTGGGCGAGGCGGGAGACGCTCCCTACCACATTTAGAATAGGCGAGACCCAAATTGCGACGCCTTATCGATTGAGTCCGGGGTGTGTGGAGTGGATCGATGGGCACCCGGACTTACTTCGGGAAGAAATAGAGGTGCTTCATGGCAATCGGTGAGGTCATTGCGATAGGCAGTGAAATTCTTTCGGGAAGGACAGTAAATAGTCACGCTACGTGGCTGAGTAGGGAACTGGGTCGAGTCGGAGTAAAGGTAGCCTTTCATCAGGTCGTAGGCGATGTTCACAAGCAGATACGCGAAGCGGTGGAGCTGGCATTTTCGCGCTCCGATGTGGTAGTGGTCACAGGCGGACTCGGACCTACACAAGATGATCGCACGAGAGAGGTGCTTGTTGAACTGTTTGGTGGCGAGCTTCGTTGCAATGAGGAAGTGCTCGCAGATCTCAAGGAGCGTTTCGGAAGTAAGAAAATTAGTCTAGTGGACCAAGCAACCGTCCCTGATAGCGCCGTCTGCCTGCTCAATAAGGTCGGTACCGCGCCCGGGTTGCTGTTTCAGCGCGAAGAGAAGGTCGCCTTTTTTATTCCAGGTGTTCCCTCTGAAATGCGCGCTCTTGCCTTGGACGGCGTCATTCCCTATCTCAAAAATCGAATTGCATCCGCTGCGCCACTGCAGCGAGAAATTCATCTGATACAGGTTGCTGAGAGCGAAGTGGACTCGATCGCCACCACGCTAATGAAACGATATCCGGGTACGGAGATCGGAAGCTATCCTGGCTATGGCACCTTAACGTTACTCATCACGTCACTGAGCAAAGAGGCAATTTCTGGTTGCGAGCGTGCAGTAATGGAGGCATATCCAGGTCGGGTTTTTGAGGCTGGTAGTGGGTCGATTGTGGAGGCGATTCATCGCCTGTTTACGGATCGCAATCTGACCCTCAGCAGTGCGGAATCGTGTACCGGTGGGGCAATTGCCGCTGCCCTCACGGCACTTCCCGGGGCTTCTACTTTTTATCGAGGATCAATCATCTCCTACACCAACGAGATCAAACAATCCCTGCTTAATGTCTCACGGGCGTCACTGGATGCTCACGGGGCCGTAAGCGAGGAAGTAGTGAAAGAGATGGCTACAGGCGTTGTGAAGGCTATAGGGTCGACCTATGGAGTGGCTACGTCTGGCGTGGCGGGTCCGGACGGCGGAAGTGCAGAAAAGCCGGTAGGGACGGTATGGACGGCTATTGCTCACGAAAGTGGCGAGGTGGTGACGCGAAAGCTGCAGCTGCATGGGAGTCGAGAATCAATAATTGGACGCACAGTAGGTGTGGTCCTTGGAGATATGTGGAGAATGATTCATGGCTAAATGGGAACTCATCGACAGTGGCGAGGGGCGCAAGCTGGAACGATATGGGGACCACCTTATTTCTCGCCCGTGTTCGCAGGCCGTATGGAAACCGCAAACAAAGCTGTGGAAGTCGGCTAAGGCAACGTTTGCGCGGACAGAAGGCAATCGATGGGAAGGACGCCACTCTCTTCCGGAAACGTGGGTGGTCGAAGTCGCTGGCTTAAAATTTAAGATTTCGCCAACGGATTTCGGTCACTTGGGGGTATTTCCTGAACATCAGGAGGCGTGGGGGTGGATGAGCGAGAAGATTGGTAGCGCTGGACGCGATATATCCTTTCTCAACCTCTTTGCCTACTCTGGAGGTGCGACGTTAGCTGCGGCGAAAGCTGGTGCCAAAGTGTGTCACCTCGATGCATCCAAAGGGATGGTCAGTTGGGCGCGTGAAAACGCGGCTCTGAACGGACTAGAAGCGGCTCCGGTGCGGTGGATTGTTGATGACGTCACCACCTTTTTGGAACGGGAAATTCGTCGCGGACGTCACTACGACGCCATCCTTCTCGATCCACCAACCTATGGTCGCGGATCCAAAGGGGAGGTGTTTAAGATCGAACAGGACCTGCCGCAACTGCTATCGCTTTGTGGCAAACTTTTAAGCAAACAACCTCTCTTTCTTTTTCTCTCCTGTCATACGCCAGGGTTCACACCACTTGTCCTGCAACACCTCATTGAGGATGCCGTTGGGAGTAGGGGGAAATTTCACGGAGGGGAATTGCTTCTTCCTGGAGATCGACCTGTTCCTAGTGGTTGCTATGCGAGGTGGGAAAGTGATTGAACTGACGAGTACGCAGAATCCTCGGGTGAAGGATGCGGTCCGGCTGAAGGAGCGCAGGCAGCGTGATCAGCGCGGACTCTTTCTTATTGAAGGGGTTCGCGAGATTGAGCGCGCGGTGGCTGGCGGCGTGGAGTTAGTGGAGTTGTTCTTCGTGGGACACCCGCCTGACATCGAGTGCGGCACGCTTTATTCTTGTAGTCAGTCCGTTATGGACAAGCTAAGCTACAGAGAACACCCATCGGACATTGTCGCCGTAGCACGCGTCCCCGAGCACGAGTTTCCTGAGGGAGATTTTTTTCTCGTAATGGAGTCCATCGAAAAGCCTGGAAATCTAGGGGCCATGCTTCGCACGGCTGATGCCGCTGGGGTCGACGGAGTCATTGTATGCGATCCGACTTGCGACCTCTATAATCCCAATGTAATTCGCTCCAGCACCGGAACGCTTTTTAGTCAGCCCCTTTTTCAGGCCTCTAATGAAGAAGCTCTGGCCCGACTAAAGGGTGTAACGATCATCGCCGCCACCCCTAGTGCCAAGCGGCTTTACACGGAAGTGGAGCTAAAGCGCCCTCTGGCCATCGTGGTGGGTTCAGAAGCTGAGGGCTTAAGCGACTTCTGGCTCGAGGCTTGTGATGTCCAGGTTAGGATTCCGATGCACGGCAGTGCGGATAGCCTTAACGTGTCGACGGCGGCATCTCTTCTTCTCTATGAGGCTGTGCGACAGTGTCCTAAAGATCTGTGAAGAGGGGCGTGTCAGAGATGATGCCGGTCACCCCATAGCGAACAAGCTCTTCCAATCGATCAACCTCATTAATGGTCCATACCCAAACTTCGATGTCTTCTGAAAGTAGTGTTTCGATACGTTGCCGAGTTGCAATCTCGTCACTGATCGCCACGAGGGGAATCTGCCACTTCATATAGCGCCCGATGCTCTCCACGTCCTCGGCAATACCAATCACTTCATCGGCTTCACCACGGAGCCTCCCTATGATGTCAGGAGAGAGACTCCCAATAACCAAAGGTCCACTGTTTTTATCAGCGATGAGATCAAGGGTGTTTTTACAGAGTTCATCGATGGAATGCCCCTCCTCCTTCAACTCTACCATGAGAATGCGGTCGCCACGATCGAGCGAAAGTATTTCCTCGAGAGTAGGAATGCCAATCTTTTTTAATTCACTTATGCTCATTTCTGCGACGGGCTTCCGTTGCACTGTGGCGTCATGCACAACCACTGGGATACCCCCTTTGGCAAGATGAACGTCAATTTCAATGCCGTCCAAATCGGCATCAATCGCCGCCTGAATGGCCTCTAGGCTGTTTTCCGGACAGGAATCGCTGGTGAGTCCACGATGTGCAATGGCTAAAAAATCAAGATCGATCATGGGCTGGTGCTCCCCTTTTTACTATATTCTGCGCGTGATGGGATTTTCAGATCTATTGTTCTTTTCCTATGAACATTTCTGTGAAGATGGGGAGGTGGTCAGATTGTCCACTTCGGTGGCCTGGAATGACTCGTCCTGGGTCGAGAATCTGCGCTTCGCCCTTGGTCGCTAGGTAGCGCAATTCCTTGGTGGACGGTCTTAATAGGCAGTAGTCGTATCGCACACCCTCCATTGCCTGGGGAATCCAGTTTTTACCCCCGTAATCTGTGGTAGCTCCTCGTTTACCAACTCCTTTGGTCCAGGAGCCGGTAAGCTCTTTTGTATTCGGGTGTTTTTTGTCAGGCTGCACTAATACCTCCCCACCCTTTCGGACGCCATTAACATGGTGATGGAGGTGAAAAAGATCTGTCCATTGCTTGAAAAAACCGCTATTTTTGCCTAGTTCGCCATAAACGCTGTCGGGCTTAAGTTCCTTAGGAGTATCACCCATTGGATTGATCCCCTGTCCCTTCTTATTGATTTCATCGGTGATCAAAGAAACGTTTAAGTCTCCGTTAGAAACGGCACCCACAAAGCATTCGGTATCAATAGCCTCGTTTTTTTGTTCTTGCAGTTTGATGAGGGCATTGGCGGCTAGTAGTTGCTCAGAGCGTGTATCGGCGTAGACCTTGTTTGTGCTTTTTGGATCATCCATCTTGGCTTGAAGGTGCATCGTATGGATCGATGTTGTGACCTCCTTTCCCCCTTTTTTTCCTAAAACAAGCTTTGCGGAAAGCATGCCCTTGTTGGCTAAGGCATCTTCTGCCTTTCCATTTTTAAACTTATTAAATTGGGCTTCTTTGATAGGGAATTTGCTGGCAAATAGGAGTCCACTGCTCATCCCCAGAGCCCTTGGGCCGACGCTGTGAATGATGTACGGGTATTTTTCCTTTAGGCCAGCACAAAGGGCTTCTGTAGCATCAATATCGAAAACTTCCTGCAAGCAGATTACATCCGGTGCCTGATCGCCAAAATTGGTCTCATCGTTCAGATAAGCGTTGATTTGCTTGACTCGCTCTTTTGACGTACGCAAGTCATTGAGTTCGCAAACAAACTCGGGCATCAAGCCAACATTCCAATTCAGTATGCGGACAGGCTTGTGTTCCGCCTCATTCTCGAAATTGATTACCTTTGGGTCACATGCTTGTAAGTTGTCGATGAAGGAAAGTTGCTCTCTTCTTGTGGTTAGGAGGGCTCGAAAGAATCCGGTGATCGGACTAAATACCGTGCTAATCACTTGTAAAATGATTGACGCTACCCCAAAGGCGGGTCTCAGGACAGGGTTTCTTTTGTTTGGAAGAACTGAACCTCCACCTGCAGCTCCAGTGCTTACTCGCTGTACTCGCCCAATAAGCGAAAACAGTTGTTTGCCAGTTTTGGCAGCAGGAGCGTTGGCTGCCCGTAGGGCTCGATAGCAAACTTCCTGAGTCTTACTCTGATGCGTGTGAAATTCAGCACGTGGTTTTTGGCTCGATCCTTCAAATCTAACAGGTTCGGACGTGTGGACGATTTTTGTTAGGTCGATCATTTGCTTGCTTCTTCTTTTGAAATTAAATTAGCCCTCGGCAACCTTTACCGGTTTTTTCCTCCTGTGGTGGAGAAAAGTCCAAGGTGACCAAACGGGAGCCTGGAATGAACGGAAGCAGACATGCCTCGATGAGATCGCAAACCGGTACGAAGGGGAGGGTAAGCTTTTCAGCTTGGCGAATAACGAGGTGAACATCACGATTTTGTAGCATTTGCATGGTAGCGCGTCCTTAGGTCAACGCTGCTTCTTGTGCATGTCTCGTGCCACTACCTTCGTTTTTCGTTGCGGTGCAAACCGCAAACAAGTACAACGGAACTTTGTTGGTGACTCAGGGAACGGATTTGACGATGTCGGCAGGTGTTAAAAATAGCAATAAGTTCTTTAATTTCAGAAAGTTGAAGCAGGACTTCTCTCCCAATATTTTGAAGCAGGGAAAGGAGCTTTTCGATAGTGGCGCGGTGCTATCTGCCAAACTTGTTGAAATGGATATCGATGGTATGCGTTTTACCTCCAAGGTTTTGGGGAACTACGAGAATACGTACGAATGCGAGCTCGAGCTCGATAGGCAGGAGTCAGAGGCCATCGATTCGAATTGCGATTGTCCCTACCAATTTGACTGCCAGCATCTTGCGGCAATGCTTCACTATGTGGAGGCCAACCTCGACAAGCTGATGGTCGTCTTCTCAAGCGAGTCGGGTCTAGAGGAGCGGGTCGAACTTGACGACGAGGATCGTGCGGAACTTCGTGAGGTGTTGGCCAAAGCGGAGAAGAAGGAAAAGATTCGGCGGGGCAAGGCTGCGCAGGCTGAAATCCTTAAAGAATGCGTGGGAGCAAGCAGCGTTCTTGGCATGTCGCCGTTCTTTCTACCTGTAGCGCAGCAGGATGCGGACAAAGCGGAACTGGTGGTTATTTTAGGTGCACCAGCAGAAGGGCAGCTTACGCCGCCTCTTCAGTTTGCTCTACGCCTTCCCTATCGCTCGAAGCCTCTCAATATTCCCAATATTGCCGAATTTTTGGACGGGGTGCGGTACAAGGAACCAATTATAATTGGCGGTCGTAGCTACCTCTTTACTCTCCAAAGCTTTGAAGGGGAGGGGGGAATCATTATCAAGCAGTTGGTGGATCAGCTTAAGGTGGCACCTCGCAAAGTCGAGCGCACGCAGCGAAGCGCTGTGATGGGACAGGAAGAATTCGGTATGCTGCTTGCTCGTTCATACGATCTGGCAGTAGCAAGGGCGCAAGCTCATGGAATTCCCGGGCAGGATGGTGAGCCGCTTTTCATGCCGTGCTTTTACAGCGGCAGCTTTGAGAAGCCGCTTCAGATCGCTATGGGGCACGCTACGTTGCGTTTCGACCTCGAGTATCTCGAGGTGCCTGCGCCAAAGATTTTTCTTAAGCCGAGCGTTGTGGTGGGAGAATGCGATCCTCTCGAGCTCGAGGAGGCGCTTCTCCTGGAGTGCGCGCGGCCTGGATTGCTCCATGGCAATACGTACTACCGTTTCCTGCCGAGCCTCAAGAGAAAGCATCTGCGCTCTCTCGAGTCGCTATCTAATTTGACAATTCCGGAGCCGCTCTTTGGTACATTTGTCGAGAATGCATTGCCGGAACTGCAGCGCTTTGCGGAGGTGGCAAACCTTGGGGTCATTGAGCAATTTGTGACGCTTCCTTATGTGGAAGAGCTTAAGGCTAAATGTGAAATCAGTTACTTGGATGGTGAACTTGATGCAGATCTGTCATTTCTTTATGGCGATGCGATCGTTTCGGCGGCCCCAAGTAAGCTAGAATATGGTCACGTGGAACGTTTCATCACGGATGAAGGGATCCTGGCAAGGAACCTGACGGAGGAGCGACGGATCATTGATGATCTGTTCCGAGATTTCCAATATGACGATCATCAGGGTCTTTTTCTTGCGAAGACGGAGAAGAAGATTGTCGAGTTCATGACGGAGGTGGTTCCAAAGTACCAGGGAAAGGTCGAATTCCAATGCCCCCAGAACCTTTTGGAGCAGTTTCTATACGACGACACCAAGTTCACGCTAACTTTGCGTGAGAGCGACCAATTGGATAGCTACGAGGTCGAATTGGGAGTGGAGGGTCAGCTTAAAGGGACGACCGTAGATCTGTTGTGGGAATGTATTTCCTCACGCAAGGCCTATATCGAACTGGAACGACGCGAGAAAAGGGGACGTGGAAAGCGGCCTAAGGGCTCGGCTCCGCGGCAAAAAATTCTCGTTCTGGATCTCGATAAGCTCACGCCGGTGGTGCAGATTTTCGACGAGATTGGATTGCGAGAGCTGGACGATCACAAGGAGGCTCGGCCTCTCTGGTCGCTAGCAAGCATAAGTGACTCTCTGTTTGAGGGATTGCCAATTGAGTTCAAAATGTCGGAGGGGCTCAAGGCTATTCAGGAGCAGATCCTTGGAAATACGAAATTCAAGGCGAGCAAGGTTCCTGAGGTAATTGACGCAAAGCTGCGTTGTTATCAGACAGAAGGTGTGGAGTGGCTTGAGCGCCTTCGCACGATGTTCCTAAGTGGTATTTTGGCAGATGATATGGGGCTGGGGAAGACCCTGCAGGCCATTGTTGCGGTAACGCAATTCAAAGAGATGCACCCGGATGCAATTTCTCTGGTGGTGTGTCCGACGTCCCTTACCTACAATTGGAAGGAAGAATTTCACAAGTTCAATTCCAATTTGAAGGTGGCCGTTATCGACGGCACTCCGGCACAACGAAAGAAGTTGCTTGCTGGCATGAAGAATGTAGATGTGGTCATTACCTCTTATAGCTTGATCCAGAAGGACGTTGAAATCTACGGGAAGGTGAAATTTGGTTACACTATCCTCGATGAGGCGCAGCACATTAAGAATCGGTCGACGCGCAACGCGAAGTCGGTGAAGCTATTGAAAGCCAGACATCGCCTCATTCTAACGGGTACGCCGATAGAGAACTCCCTCGACGAGCTGTGGAGCTTATTCGACTTCTTAATGCCTGGATTGCTTAGCAACTACGAGAGGTTCGTGGAGAAATTTCTGCGGAAGCAGGTGGCCGATACGGAGCTGGGAAGTCTCAAACGAAAGGTCTCTCCGTTTATCCTGAGAAGGATGAAAGAGGATGTCTTGGATGACCTTCCGCCAGTTAACGAAATGGTTTACCACTGCGAGCTTTCTCCTACGCAAAAGGAGCTATACACCTCGTACGCGAAATCAGCACGAGAGGAGCTATCGCGTTTGGTAAAGAAGGAGGGCTTCGACAAGGTTCAGATCCATGTCCTGGCGACCCTTACTCGTCTCAAGCAAATTTGTTGTCACCCGGCAATTTTTGCAAAGGAGACGGCTGAGCCTGGTGATTCGGCGAAGTACGATATGCTGATGGAGGTGCTTCAAACCCTTATTGAGGGTCAGCATAAAACGGTGATCTTTAGTCAGTACACGAGAATGCTCAAAATCATGCGTGATGACTTCACGCGCATGGGAATTCGCTTTGGCTACCTCGATGGTTCAACGAAAAATCGCATGGAGGCTGTACACGAATTTAACGATGACCCAAATATCTCGGTGTTCTTGGTTTCGTTAAAGGCGGGTGGTTCTGGTCTGAACTTGACGGGTGCGGACACCGTGATTCACTACGATATGTGGTGGAATCCTGCTGTGGAGAACCAGGCAACCGATCGGGTCCATCGTATTGGCCAATCAAAAGCTGTTTCGAGTTACAAATTGGTAACCCTTCATTCCATTGAAGAAAAAATCGTGGAAATGCAGAACCGTAAGAAGGGTCTGGTGAAAAAGGTAGTAAGCTGCGATGATGAGGCTATGGCGAAGTTGACGTGGGACGAAGTTCTCGAATTACTGCAGACGTAGAAGGGGCATTAGCCGTGGAGTGGGACAAGTACCAAAGTAGCATCAAGCATTGGTTGGGCAAGTGGAGCGGAAGCTCCTTTAAGAACCTTGATAGGTTTAAGGGGATGTTTGCCAATGACATCGGTATCGATCTCGGTACGGCCAACACACTGGTTTATGTAAAGGGAAAGGGCATTGTCCTAACGGAACCATCCGTTGTGGCGGTCGATTCGACAACCAACGAGGTACTTGCCGTAGGCCACAAGGCGAAGGCGATGTTGGGAAAAACGCCGCGTCGCATTCATGCGGTGAGGCCCATGAAAGATGGGGTTATTGCCGACTTTGAAATTGCAGAGGGGATGCTTAAGGCTCTCATCAAGCAAGTAACGCCTTCACGTAGTCTATTTAGACCCAAAATATTGATCGCTGTGCCTTCAGGGATCACGGGCGTGGAAAAGCGCGCGGTAGAGGACTCTGCCCTCCATGCGGGAGCGCAAGAGGTGATTCTTATCGAGGAGCCTATGGCTGCTGCGATTGGAGCGGACCTACCCGTTCATGAGCCGTCTGCGAATATGATCATCGACATCGGCGGGGGAACCACGGAAATTGCCATTATTTCCCTCGGGGGAATCGTGGAGTCGCGTTCACTGCGAATCGCAGGTGATGAGTTCGATGAGTGCATCATCAACTACATGCGGCGCACGTACAATCTGATGATCGGACCGCGTACGGCGGAAGAGATCAAGATGACCATCGGCTCGGCTTATCCCTTGGCGGATAATGAGCTGGAGATGGAAGTGCGTGGTCGCGATCAGGTGGCCGGCCTACCGGTCACAAAGAGAATCAATTCGGTTGAAATTCGTGAATGTCTATCAGAACCGTTTCAGCAGATCATTGAATGCGTAAAGCTTACGCTTGAAAAATGCCCACCGGAACTCGCAGCCGATCTGGTAGAGCGAGGCATGGTGCTGGCGGGCGGTGGTGCGCTTGTAAAGGGATTGGATAAGCTTTTGGTTAAAGAGACTGGTTTGCCTGTGATCGTCGCACCAAACCCACTTCTCGTGGTTTGCCTGGGAACAGGCAAGGCACTGGAGTACATCGACCGGTTCAAGCGTCGCAAACTCATCGAGGTATAATCGAACTCTGTTTGAAATAGGACCGCATTATGTGGTATGTCTTATTCAAGCAGGAGAGCGATATGGGCGCAGTAACAGATCCAATCAGAGAATGGACAAAGAACGAGAAGCTACAGACGTGGATTCAACAGGTTGCGGAGCTGACAACTCCGGAACGGATTGAGTTCTGCGATGGTTCGCTGGACGAATACAATCGCTTAACGAGCCTTCTCGTTGCATCAGGTACTCTCCGTAAACTGAACGAAAGACTTCGTCCCAATAGCTTCCTGGCGTGGTCAGATCCTGATGACGTCGCAAGGGTGGAAGGCCGCACGTTTATTTGTTCGGAAAAAGAGGAAGATGCGGGTCCGACGAATAACTGGTGCAACCCGGAAGAGATGCGAGGGACCCTTACAGGGCTATTTTCAGGATGTATGCGTGGGCGTACGCTCTACGTCATTCCATTTTCTATGGGACCCGTTGGATCAAATATCTCTCATATCGGTGTGCAGATTACGGATTCGCCATATGTTGTTTGTAACATGCGGATTATGACGCGCATGGGAGATCGAGTCCTTGAAATACTTGGAAATGGGGCCTTCGTTCCCTGTCTTCATTCCATCGGAGCTCCGCTCAGCGAGGGAGAAACCGATGTTCCATGGCCTTGTAATGCGGACAACAAGTACATCGTTCATTTTCCAGAGTCACGTGAAATATGGTCATATGGCTCAGGATATGGCGGCAACGCCCTTCTCGGAAAGAAGTGCTTTGCGCTGCGTATCGCATCGGCAATGGCGCGTGACGAGGGTTGGCTTGCCGAGCACATGCTGATTCTTGGCATTACGAATCCAGAGGGAGAAAAAAAATATATAGCGGCTGCTTTCCCTAGCGCCTGCGGCAAGACGAACCTTGCAATGCTCAGTCCGACACTCCCAGGTTGGAAAATCGAATGCGTGGGCGATGATATTGCATGGATGAAGATCGGTGATGATGGGCGACTTCATGCGATCAATCCGGAAGCGGGATTCTTTGGAGTGGCTCCAGGTACTAGTAACCAATCCAATCCCAATGCGATGGTTTCGCTAAGCAAAAATAGTCTTTTTACCAATGTGGCCCTTACTCCGGAAGGGGATGTCTGGTGGGAGGAGATGACGGACAAAAAGCCTGAGAAGCTTACTGATTGGCATGGGAATCCGTGGACGCCGAAAGCAGGCTACCCAGCTGCGCACCCAAACTCTCGCTTCACGGCTCCAGCTTCGCAATGCCCGGTCATTGACCCTGCATGGGAGGACCCGAAAGGAGTGCCGATTTCAGCCATTTTATTCGGAGGCAGGCGACCTTCCGTTGTGCCCTTGTGTTACGAGTCACTCAGCTGGCAGCATGGAACGTTCCTGGGGACCTCTGTAAGCTCGCAAACAACAGCAGCAGCGGCAGGGGTCGTGGGAAAGTTGCGTCACGATCCGTTCGCGATGTTGCCGTTCTGTGGCTATCATATGGGGGATTACTTCGGACATTGGCTCGATGTGGGGAAGAAGATCGCGCCGGAAAAGCAGCCAAAAATCTACTATGTAAACTGGTTTCGCCTAGGGACAGATGGCTCCTTTCTGTGGCCAGGTTTTGGTGAAAACTGTCGAGTCTTAAAGTGGATTTTTGAACGCATCTCGGGTGAAGGGGCAGGGGTCAAAACAGAAATTGGTACCGTTCCAGGACCTAACGGAATCGACACTTCCGGACTCGATATCTCAAATGAAGCTCTAGAGGAGCTATTTTCAGTGGATCCTGAGGCGTGGAAGAAGGAGGTCGCTGAGTTGCGCGACTACTACAAAATCTTCGGCACAAGGCTTCCTGGTGGCATCCGAGAGGAGCTCGACTCTCTAGAAAAGAGGTTGTGATTATGCTCTTCTGCCTGCCCTTGCATCAGAAAACGTCACAAGATACGGCCAAAAAAGTCATAGTATCCGCGGAGTCGGGTACTAGAAACGTGCGCATTGGATCCTCAATGTGACCTTCCAGGTACCCGCTTCCGCGGGTACAATGGGTTTTTGGCCAAATACCCACGCCTGTACTTGCTCGCATTCGCGAGCTGCGCTTGCCATGGGCTAAAATCTACCCATCCGCATTCGCGGAATAAATCTCCCTTTGCCCGAGTCGAACAGTAGGAGGATTTCAAGGTTTTTTTTAAGTTGGTTTGTCTTCGCTACAGTAGGGGCAGCATTTCCAGTCGAGTTCCAGCTCTTCGTCGCATCGGCTGCAATGTTGTTGCACATCGTCATGCCAGTGGTCACCTTTGTGATAAAAAATTTGACCAATGATGACTAGAACTGGAACGGTCGTTGCAACTTGCTTCACCAGAAAAATAGTAGATCCTTCCACCCATGCGGTGCCAGCCAAAATTCCGAAGCCGGTGGCAAGTAGTATGTGGTAGGTGAGCGAGAGATCGCGAACCTCTCGGTGCACGTGGATCTTCCAGATCTGAAACCAGTAGCTAACGGAAAGAAGGGCAACGGCTGCCCAGGAAATTGTTGTTGTCATGTCTTTGGTCATACCACTCCCGTTGTTTTTTCCTCCACTTTGAGGTATTCTAGATGCCATCCAATAACCAGGAGAACACAATGTCAAACGAAAGAACTCTTTCAATCATTAAGCCTGACGCCGTCGGGAAAAATCATGTCGGAGAGATCATTGCTCTCTTCGAGAAGAACGGCTTAACAGTTGTCGCGGCTAAAATGCTTCATCTCTCTACGGAGCAAGCACAGCAGTTTTACGCGGTGCACAGCGAGCGTCCTTTCTACGGCGACCTTGTTTCGTTCATGACGTCAGGTCCAGTCATGGCCATGTGCTTGGAAGGCGAAGGCGCAATCCTTAAGAATCGCGAAATCATGGGCGCTACCAATCCTAAAGAAGCAGCTCCAGGCACCATCCGTGCTGAGTTTGCTGAGTCCATTGATGCCAACGCGGTGCATGGCTCGGACTCCGTTGAAACGGCGAAGGAAGAGGTCGCATTCTTCTTCAAGGACAGCGAACTGCACAGCCGTCAAACAGCGTAGGTAGATCAATGGCAATTTGGCAGCTAGTTAAGAGGGTTCTTGGACGTGAAACGCGCCGCGAGCGGTTTACCCGCTACGCGCAGCAGAACAAGTGGCGTAACGACGAGAGTCTATCGGGCCCGGGTTCCACTCTAGCGTACACAGAAAACCTTCGAAGCGAGCTGCCAAAGCTTTTTAGGGAGCTCGAGATCTCTACGATGCTCGACGCTCCCTGTGGTGACTTCAACTGGTTCCAAAAGATCCAGCTTCCAGCGGATTTTCGCTACATCGGTGGGGAAATCGTTCCCGACCTGGTTGCGGCCAACAGCGAAAAGTATGCAAATGACCAGCGAAGTTTCGTCGAGGTGGACATCACAAAGGATGATCTGCCGTCAGTTGATCTCTGGATGTGTCGAGATGCCCTCTTCCACTTTTGCTATCGCGACTTTTTTGCGACCTTAGAAAACCTATTTCGTAGTGAGATCAAATACATTCTCACGACATCACATACGGAATGCACGCAGAATACGGAAATCCGTACGGGGTCGTTTCGCGTGATCAACCTGGAGCTAGGTCCATTTAGCTTCCCGGCACCTGATGTCTGGATAGATGATTGGATTGAGGGGTTTCCAGTGAGAAAAATGGGTCTGTGGAAGGTAAGCTCTTTGCAATCCGCTCTGGAGTCCAATGAGATGTTCCAAGCCTACCTGGCGGGTAAGCTTGTTGCACAAATGTAGACCCTTTTTCTTACAGTCTGAAGTCTTCACCTAGGTAGGTGGCGCGGGCTTGCGGATGATTAACAAGTTCGTCGACACTGCCAGAAAGCATCACCTTTCCATCCCTTACGAGATAGCTGCGATCGACAACGGAAAAAATTTCGCGGGCGTTGTGGTCGGTTATCAAAACACTAATCCCTTTTTTCTCTGCGAGCATTTTCACCATCTGCTTCACTTCGTGGATGGTGATGGGATCAATGTTGGCAAATGGTTCATCAAGCAGGAGGAAGGTTGGATTGGTCACAAGCGCTCGCGTGATCTCCAATCGTCGCCGCTCACCGCCGGACAGGCCGGAGGCGCGCTTTTTGGCGAGCTTTTCCAAGTGGAGGTCGGCAAGGAGCTCTTCCAGGCGTGCTGTGCGGTCGGCTTTGGATAGGGGCAAATTCTCTAGGATGCAGAGGATATTATCTTCGACGGTTAGATTCTTGAATACGGAAGGCTCTTGTGCCAAATACCCCATTCCCATACGCGCACGCTGGTACATCGGCATGGTGGAAATGTCGTTTCCATTAAAGATCACTCGACCTGAATCGGCTTGGATGAGTCCGATGGTCATGTAAAAGGAGGTCGTCTTACCGGCGCCATTGGGACCCAATAATCCGACAATTTCGCCCTTCCCTACTTGGAAGGAGAGCTCGTCAACTACGCGGCGCCCGCCGTAGCTTTTGACGAGTCGCTGCACGTCGAGGCAGACGCTTTTCTCCGTCGGTGGCGAAGTGCGTGACTTAGATTCGGGTTTGGTAAGGGTAGGTGCTGTCATAGACTTTTAATTATATCACTTTGTTTTTTTTTGATGTAAGCCTTTAAGCTTCATGGCTTTTACTGACGGCATCATGAATTTGAAAGAGGCGGCGCATTTGGTCAATTTCATGGTCCAAAAGGGAGAATCGTACGTCACCTTTTCCGCGTAAAGCGTCTTCTCCTGTCGCTCCGTCGCGCCACGCCTCGAGCGCTGGGGCACTTACTTGCACACTATTAATTTGATCAAAGTAGAGCACCCGATGGGGCGCCGTGGCAGTCATGGTCATTTGGCGGGTGAGTGGATCGTATTCAACGCGATCGGCAAGGGCATATTGAAGAACGGGCTTATTCGCTCCTGGGTCCCATGGGGCGTCGTTTACGAGGTAGACGTCGCCTTCCAGCGTGAGCTTGCTCAGAGTCGGCTTGGGCTTTTCGTTTTGGTAGCAGAGGACAATCTCGTTAGCCGTCACTTGTCCCATGCGATCACTGTAGGTTACACGCAAATCGGACACGACTCGCCCGTTGCTACGTGGACTCGAAAAGGTGGTTGTGAGCGCTTGATGGTCAACGTGAACGAGGCCATAGCAGGTGATGAGACTGGTTTCCCCGCTGGTCTCGTCGATAAGAGAGAGGGTTGTTTTACCATGACTCTGCATTTGCCGAAGTTGGCGACCCATTTCTCCTTCTTCTAGTTCGACACTGACGCGGTCGGCACTCGTGAGGTTACCCATTCCTTCTTGATGGACAGCTACATTTCCTACCATGGTAAGTTTTTGCCGCTTTCGTTCCCAGGTCAGCGTGTCAGCACTGAAATGCACCTGCTCTTTTTGCTTTAAGGCGAGTTCGCCGTCGGCTTTGTCAAACGTTATCTGCTCTGGATGGTTACGTAGATGGATCTGCTTGGCGCGAATCTGATCACCTGCGGCGGTGTCGATGCGACACAATTTTCCCTCGTCGGGGATGAGGTGAAACGTTCCGTTGCCACTCGGGTCGTACCAAAGATTGTCGGTGAGGGCAGTTACGTCACGGTCGTACTGGATCCGCACGTCATGAGTCGCCACGAGCTCCTCCAATTGGTCGCCTAACCGAATCCTCATTTCCTTGCTGTGGAGCGTGATGGGAGAGGATGCTCCGCTCTGATCAATGCGCTGCGTTTGATACGTTACATCGCTGCTTCCACTGTGAAAAAGGCCTGTTTTATCCTGACTATTGAACTCGGCTATTTCACACTCAAGAAGCGCTCCGTCGCGCAAGGCGATCTCAACGCCGCCTTCTAGTCGAAACATGGAGACACTTTGATCACGACCGGGAAGGCGAAAGAGATAGGCCTCGTGGGCGCTCATCTTGCCCATGGCGTGGTCAATAAGGACATTCCCCCCAAGTATTGTTTGCTTTCCGTCGTAGTCGACGGTATCGGCACTCACTTTCACCTGGGCGTGAAGGGGTAGATGGACAAAATAGAACAGCAAAAACCACACCATCATAAGGTGCCTCCTTCGTCAAAAAATGTGGCCTTGAATTGATGGGCGCGAAATTGAATCGATCCGCCGCCTAGACTGAAATCTATGGAGCGTGCGAGTCCTTTCATAAGAACCTGACCCGCCTGAAGGTCGTCGGTGAGCGTGTGGCCGGTGGTGAGGTAGCGGGAAAGAGTGACCTGCTCCGCGGTAAAAAGATTGTCCGTGTAGTTCTGTACGCCGCGGTCAGCTTCGAGGTAACGGATCCGCTGCATCGGAACAAGAGCAGGGTCGTCTTCTTTATACCACGAGCTAGGGAGATTTGGATCGGCTCCCTCAACAAGGATACGACCGTCAGGTTGCCGGCTAGCTTTCTTGCCGTCGGGTGTTAGCCAATACAGCGCTTCCTGCATGGTGATCTGAACACCATCGAGATGCTCAAGAAGCTCCTGCTGTCGGCCATAACTGGAAAAAAGAAGCTCCGAGCTTTCGCTAATAAGGCGGAGGTGGAGGCGATCGTTTTCTTCCGAAAACCAGATATTCTTTTCGACGCCTTCCCGCTGCTGGCGCCCCACCTCAACATCCAATTCGTTGGAAAACGCCTCTGGATTCGCCGCGCGAAGGATCTCCTCGTACTCTTGATAGTCGCGCCGCCCGGTGCGAAGCAAAAAGACGAGCATCACCGCTGTTACAGCAGTGAGAATAAGTGCTACACGGAACAGCCTTCGACGGTACAAGCGTTTACCACCTCGTAGATTGCTTTGAGTTCGCTAAGGAGCTGGGGCAACTGCGCAAAAGGAATGACACTCGCGGCGTCACTCATCGCCTCTGCTGGATTCGGATGCGCCTCCATAAAGAGGCAGTCCGCTCCCGCCGCCAAAGCCGCTTTAGCAAGGACAGGGATAAATTCACGCTGTCCACCTGACTGCTTACCCTGTCCCCCTGGGAGTTGCACCGAGTGGGAGGCATCGAAACAGACGGGTACGCCAAACGAGCTCATGACAGGAATTGCCCGCATATCGCTCACAAGGTTGTTATACCCAAATGAGGTGCCGCGGTCCACAAGAATGATCCGCTCATTTCCCGTGGAACGGACCTTATCCAGCACATGCTCCATATCCCACGGCGCCATGAACTGACCTTTTTTAACGCTCACCACCGCACCAGTCTCGCCAGCAGCTACTAAGAGATCTGTTTGTCGACAGAGAAAAGCTGGAATTTGGATGATATCCACCACTTGTGCGGCAGCACGTGCTTCTTCCGGAGTATGGACATCCGTTACCAAAGGAAGACCAAGCTCCTCCTTTACGCGCTGCAAAATGCGAAGCCCCTCGTCAATTCCCGGACCGCGATAGCTGTCGATAGATGAGCGATTCGCCTTGTCATAGCTCGCCTTGAAGATGAGCGTTACGCCCGCCTCGCGGAAAATCCGCTGAAGCTCTTTCGCACATGCAAGTGTATGTTCCTCACTCTCAATGACACAAGGTCCTGTCATCATGAGAAGTGATTGAGCGTCAAACCAAGTTTTTAAGGTCATTTTTATCCCCTTGAAGAAGTTATTGTAACGTATTCAGGACTATTATAAAATATTAAAGTAAATTCTGTTATAATTAGGTTATGGGAATAAACGTGGATTCAGGGGCCGGTATTGGTCCAATGGGAGATGGTGGGAACGAGGCGGCCGCACTAGTCGAGCTGCAAGCGGTCCAAGAGGCCAACGGGCATCATGTGCCTCCGCATTTGCGAGCTGGTCTAGATATTACGGACCCAAGACTCCAGGAAGAGGGGGATGTTCTTCTCCAGGATGTGGACGCTGCACCCGTGGTGCGCCTCGATGCGGTAGAAGAACCTGCAGACCACCAATCCAACGGCCTCAGTAAGCTTAGAATTGGTGGCGGGATGTTGGGATTCGGCGTGGCCGCTGCCGTGTTCGTTGGGATTCAACTGACCGGAGTCGGGGCCGTCGCAACGGTTGCCGTTGGCTGTTTCGCTCTTATCGGTGCATTTGGTGCTGCCCTGGCCGGGGTTGGCCTAAAAGAGGCGATTGGCGACGAAGACACCACAAAGGTGGATATGGCCATCAATTTCATTGGCGGGGCCATTGTGGGCGCAGCACTAGGACTTATGGTGGGCATTTCAGTGACCACTTCGGCGGGTTTGCTTGGGGTTACCGAGCTCAACAAACCCCTTTTTCTGGGGTCATTAGCTTTTGCAATAAGCGGCAGCTCGATTCCACAAGCTTGGGCACTTGGAAGAAGGAGGGATGAAGAAGAGGATGATGAGAGAAAAGTCAGTGGGATTCCTCCAGGGCTAGAGTCTGTTGAACCGGAACCAGACGTAGGGCCAGCGCCGGGTTTGAGCGAGTCAGGAAGAGGCATTAAGCACGGGAGGAAAGAGGACCATTGACCAAGATGGACAAGGCGTTTCAACCCTTTATCGATTTTATACGTGAGTTGAGGTTAAAGGATTTCATTCCAGGGACCGAAACGCGTGATCAGTTTGCCAAGCGTGCTGAGGTGGAGATAAAGCAGACTATTTCTCAGTTCGAGGCAGTCATCATTCGAGGATTTGAGCTGCTCTTTGCGGAGAGGTCTGAAGGCGTTGTGGCCTTTCTAAAGGCTCTTGGTGCGCCGCCCCCAACGCAGGAGGAGTATCGTGTCCTGATTGAAGCCGATAAGCCCGTGCAGTGCCACTATGACATCCCTGACGCTCCCTTTGAGGCGGCCTATGAGGTTGCCACGAACGCCTTTAGTCGAAAGGAGTACGACGACTGCGTTGCGGTGCTGACCATATTGAGTCATCTCAATCCGGCTGTCTACAACGTATGGGTTACGATGGGAATGGCGCGCGCCAAGCAAGACCGTCACCATGAGGCCCTACTTTTCTATCGCCCAGCTTCTCTTTATGCAGGCGATGATTTGGTTCCACTGCTTCATGCAGTAGATTCCCTCGTGGCCATTGGCCAGACAGATGACGCCATTATCGTCCTTGAGAAAATCCTGGAACAGGGCGGTTCAAAAGAACAAATTCGACAGGCAGAGCTTACGATGAAGATCCTTAAAAAACCAAACAGGGAAAAGTCATAGTCTGCAGGATATAATTTAGTTCATCGCCTCTTGAGCTGAAAAAGTAGGGATAACGAATCTGCTCTGAATGATTGGTGAAATTTTCCCTGGCTTTGCGGGAGAGCCCTCCCTGAGCTTTTCAAAAGAATGCCAAGTGTTATCCTCTCTAAAGCTCTGTAATTGAATTCGCATTTCACTCCTCTCCGAAAAGGCAAGTAAGCGCTTTGGAAGATGGCCATTTTGAATGTTTTCATATTCAATCGCTCCTGAGGATGTATTTTCCTTCATTCTTGAAGGTGCCCTCAGGTGAAGTGGTCTAAATTTGTATCCCATGTGTAATCTCGGTGAAGGATCTAGAAAGAAAGCTTCTAAGGCAATCTGAGCTATTCGATCACTGATCTGATCAAAGCTCGTTGGGTCTATTTTAGGTACAGAAATCATGGCATTTGTGAGTTGGAGAGGTGCGCTTTGCAGTTTATTTGCCGAGATTGATCTTCTGAAGAAGGAGCGAAGCGTGTCTTCTTTTGTAAGTGAAAGTCGTCTCGATATGGTGAGGCTTGCGTATAGAATTTTTTTCTCCTGATCAACTAAGGATAAGAAGACCTCATGTCCACGTATGAAACGAGGGCCAGGATTCGGAAATCTTTGGCAAACAAATTGTTTTTCGAAATCATATAGGCCCCACTTTGCATATAGAGATAGATTTATCGCCTCGCCAGCTACCTTAATGGTGGTGGCTCCAACTATGTAGCCAAGCTCGGTATTCCCTATTTGGTTTGCGAGAGATTGTGCACTCTCAAGTATAGGGCATGAAAAAGCGGGTTCAATTTCACAATGCACCTGGTGAACGTCGATATCGGTGCATTCACAGTTCCAGCGTTTTGTTTGGCCGAGAAGGTCTCCTTTTTCAAAGCTAAGGTAGTCGATTATTCGAACAAGCCGTCTGTGAATGAGCATCGCCTTGGAATAGTTTGACGGTGCCTGCGACCTTTCTAGCTCCTTCCAACCTTTTCTTAAATCTTCGATTATCGGCTTAACATTCTTTAGGGTGTTCTGATGATACCCGTTAAGTACTCTCGATGATTGGTTTAGTAGCCAGTAGTCTATTTTTTTAAAACAGGTGTTGAGCTCCTTATTTCTGTTGCGAAAGCTGAGCCTTCCTGTTTTGCTTTGCACTGGAGCAGTTGGTGTGGCCAGCCTGCGTTTTTTGGATAGTCTTTCGATACTCTGTGGGCGATCTCTCCAGAATTCGAAACGCTCTCTTTTTTTTGACGGGGCTTCGATGCGAGACGGGGTTCCAAAGTAGGCTGTAGCAAATTGTCGGTAGTTTCTACTGCTGTAGATATTTTGTTTTGCCAAGGTTGAGGTCCTTGATAGAACACCGATATTCGCACGGTCTAGGTAGTCTAGCAGGCATCTGTTTGGAAGGTGGGTTGTCAAAAAGCAGGTTTCGAGTGGCGACATTGTGAATCTTTTGTTTTCTTTTTGAGGTGAGCATGTCTTTTAGGCGTTTTTAGCGGCAAGTATTAAATAGATTTCTTTGTATTTATAGGGTTGGAAATAGGTATTGAAAAAGATCACCGTCTTGGGCTACTATTATCTAGCTGTGGACCGATAGCTCAGCTGGATAGAGCACCCGCCTTCTAAGCGGGTGGTCGCAGGTTCGAGTCCTGCTCGGTCCAAATTCGTTTAGACACAAAAAAAACCCGCGATTGCGGGTTTTTTTTGTGCAGTAATACAATCTCAAAAATAGAGGAGGCTTACTCGGCGGTAGGAGCCGCTTCTTCTGTAGCAGCAGGGGTCTCTGCGGGAGCGTCTTGATCGGTCTCGTCGTCTTCCATGATTTCGAGATTAACCCGAATTCCATTGCGACTTGCCACGGACATCAAAAGGGTGCGAATTGCATTGATGGTCTTGCCACGCTTTCCGATGATCTTACCAATGTCACTCTTCTCTACAGAGAGTTCTAAAATAAGGGTCTGGGTCCCGCCAACCTCTTTAATGACTACTTTGTCAGGGTTGTCGACCAGATTCTTAACGATGTACTCAACAAATTCTTTCATAGCTCAATCCTTGCCGAGATGGGGTTGAGGGGTTGGTTTTCTGGTTGCATAAAGTGGTACAACTCAATACTCCATCTCATCTTAGGATTATTACATCATTTAGGATTAATAATCTACAAAAAATGGTGTTTTATTATCTTTAAAGGGAAGCCTTGCCGTCGATCATCAGGGTGACGGGTCCGTCGTTCACTAAAGAGACTTCCATTGCAGCTGCGAAGCGTCCCGTTTCACAGGAGCCGTATGTTTCTCGAACGGACCTCACAAACGCGTCGTAGAGCGTTTGCGCGTCTTCTCCGTTAGCTGACTGAATGAAATCGGGACGTCGCCCATTCTTGCAATTGCCATAGAGAGTGAACTGACTGACCACCAAAATACCGCCGTCAACGTCCTGTACGTTCTTATTGAACTTTCCGGCGTCGTCATTGAAGATACGTAGTCCAATGAGCTTCTGCACAAGCCAGGGTATGTCCGCTTCGGTGTCGGCACGATGGATCCCTAAAAAGACGAGTAGTCCGGGTCCAATTTGACCCGTAACCTCGTCCCCTACCATAACCTTGGCCTCTTTTACGCGTTGGATGAGGATGCGCATCGCGTGTCGATCTCCGGATAAAGTTTGCGGCACGTCGGCAACATGTCAGCTGGCGGCAAGACGTGCATCTCGATGCGTTTTCCGCTAAACGGGTGGGTAAAGGCAAGGCGTTCGGCATGCAGCATTTGCCGCCGAAAACCGGTCCGTACGACCCCGTAGGTGGGATCACCTAATATTGGTGTGCCAATGTGTTTCAAGTGGACCCGTATCTGGTGCGTACGGCCTGTAAGAAGATCGCATTCGGCCAGCGCCAGATTTTCATCCCAGCCTAACACCTTCACAATGGTTTTTGCCGACTTTCCATCCTCGCGCACGATCTGTATGCGACGGTCCTTCGGGTGCCTTCCAATTGCAGCTTCAACGAGCCCCTCGCGGGGTTTTCCTACTGTAATTGCCAGGTAGCTTTTTTCCATCTGACGATCGGCAAAGAGCTTCATTAATTTCGCCTGAGCCTGCGCGCTTTTTGCGCATAGCATGAGTCCGGATGTCTCCTTGTCAAGGCGGTGAACAATCCCTGGACGCACTTTTTCTCCATCGCCAAGATCGCCGTAGCGAAAGAGGAGCGCATTGGCTACGGTGCCGCTCCAGTTTTTGGGTCCGGGGTGTACGACGAGCCCTGCTGGCTTGTTGATGATGAGCAGGTAATCGTCCTCATACAGCACATCGAGGGGAATATCTTCGGGCTCAAGAGAGATCTCTTCAGTGAGGGCAAAGGTGAGTTCAACAAGAGCGCCGGCTGCTGGTTTCGTACGTTTCTTGACGGTTTGGCCGTCGACAAT
>JBFIDQ010000003.1:0-38453 GCA_041603795.1 Chlamydiales bacterium | reverse complement strand
CAATACAAGTCGTCCAAATCAAGGGCGGTGGCTATGAACGCTGCTGTTTAGGAACCGCCGTGGTACGGATCCGTATGCCCGGTGGTGTGGGGGGACGAGGGGCCGGGAGGCTCCTCTCCTACCCGATCAAGTAAGCCGGAGGCCACAGTAGCGTCGGTGAATAAGGGTTTGCGGGAACTGTGCAGAAAATTAGAATGAGAATAAAAGAATTTTATTTCATGGTTTAAAAGGTGTTTGTTTATCTAAATAGGATTGGGAGGGGCAGATGAAAATCGTACACCGAAGTACGGGTCAGATAGTAGCCGAAGTGAACAACAATAAGGCGAAGATCTATGATAAAAATTTAGAAAGAGAGTGGCAAATTACTGGAATTGCCATTCCTCACTTACTGCGCAATCAATATGCCGGAGAAAAAGTGATACGACTAGACCACCCACTTTTCTCGAAGGCTCTCGGAGAAGTGTATTATCCGCTTAATATGTCTCATGAACTGTTTGAGCTACGTCCTGAGCTGAGGATAAGCGACTGAGACGGCCAAATTGCTTCGGTAAAGATTTAGTCGACGGTGGCGACTTCAAATTCTCTCTCGATTAGCTTTGATAGATTGGCCATCTTCAAGTGGCCACTATTGTCTGCGAGGTGCTTTTTGAAGTTCAGTACCCAGCCGATTCCGTGAGTAGTCGTTCCCGGACAGTTCTCTAGGTCGAGGGTGACCGTTTTGCCTTGCCACTGTACCGATTTAAGCTCGGTATCCAAGGTACATGCGAGCTGGCCATTGAGTTCTTCATGAATGGATAGGGTCAGGAGATGACCCTCATCGTTCCACAAGAACGGCGCACCGGTTTTGTTTGCGTCAGTTCGTTGTTCCCCGTGGATCACATCAGAAAAACGGTGAAGTCGAGCGATTCGAAGTGATTTGTTGGAAACATCGACGAAATGGCACGCCTTTCCTGTGGAATGGAACTCTTTCCAGCGGTCGACACATCTAGACAATCTCTCCTGCGCGGCTATTGAAACACCCTTTAGTGAAATTGTTCCGTCCTGCTCTTCCTGTTGAGGCGCTTCCTTCTCCCTTCCAATCGCTTGAATGAGTCGTAATGCGAGTACGGGGAAGGCCATATAGAGAAACTGAAAGAGATCGCCTACGTACCTTTGCCAGAGCCTTCCAGGCTCCTGAGCAAGGCGAAAGATCCACTCGCCTCCACAGCGCTGCACCCATTTTGGCGCTCTCTGAACGCTACCTACGATGAACTCATAGGATCCTCCGATTCCAATGGAGACGGGTACATTCAGCATCGATTGCACTCGGTTGAACCAAATTTCCTGCTTCGGATTGCCTAGGCTGATGAAAAGAAGTCCGGCTCCCGATTGGTTAATGGCCTCCACGATCGCCTTGTCGCTTTCGTACGCGCCGGTAAGTTTTTCCCCACACATGGCAATGCGAGGATTTGCCACCCCCGCAATTTTTAGCTTGGGATAGCGATTTTTCAGGGTAGCTGCGGCTTGATCTCCCAAGTGATCGCGTCCCCCAAGAAAATATATGGACGACCCCTTCTCTGCTGCCGCCTTTGCCAATTGGTCCACGAGATCGGCGCCAGCCACTCGTTCCTTGAGAGGAAGGCCAAGCAGGCGGCCTAGCCATACGATGGGCATTCCATCAGGCGTCACAAAATCAGCATGTCGCAGGACTCTGAGCAATTCGGGGTGTCGTATCGTACCTGGATTCCATCCAAAACTGTTGCGTAGGAAGTCTACGTTCACCGTAGCAACGTATTTTGCTGGAGTCTCTGGAGTATGGCGCGTTATGGCACTCATCACGGCATCGACCGTTTCCTCCATGTTTCTGTTGTCCACTGGAATTCCAAGAATTAGGCTACGTTTCATAGTTGTTAGTGCCTCTTCTTCGTAGTTTGTGAATGGTGATTTCCGGTGGGCAAAAGAACCGAACCGCGACACCCGATCCGCCCGTCCCTCTGGAGGTATAGCCCTTCATTTTGCCGTAAGCCCATGCCCCGCAGCCAAAGCGTCTAGGACATCGCGTATTGAGCAATATCGGCACCTCACCAGGTAGACAGACCTGACCCGCATGGGTGTGGCCACATAGAAGGTAGTCAATTTGAGAGTGTGCTGCCTCCCGGTAGGCTTCCGGTGAGTGCACCAGGAGTACCTTGAATTCCTCCGGAGCGATCGCCTTTGCCGCAGCAGCAATGTCATGTGTACCGTAGTAGTGAGGGTCATCTACGCCAAGCAAATACATCCGCTCGTCATTCCGTTTTAGGGTCAGCGACTCATTGAGAAGCACCCGTGCGCCGAGCTCCTCCAGCTGTGGCACCATCTCCACATCGTCGTGGTTGCCCAGGACGGCGTAGGTGGGCGAATGGACCGCCTGGAGAATCTTCTGCATTTCGTTCATGCACGGTTCAATTGCTCCCGTGACACGATACCGGTAGTCACCTGTTAGCGCACAAATATCGTAGTGGCTAATGGAGCTCAGCGTTTCCACGATCGCATCCGTTAGGCCCGGATCACCATCAATATGTAGATCTGTAAGTTGTAAAATGGTGAATCCATCGAATGCCTTGGGCAGGTGATCGAAATAAGTCTCTTCATAGCAAACTTGAATTTTGCGGAAGTTCTCGTTACCAGTTTTTTTCATTCCAGTAAGCCAGAGGCACGCCTCTAGCGCGTTGTTGAGTCCATATAGACTGTCGGTATTGAACCAACTGGTCCGTGCGCTTAACATTTTTGCATTGAGATTTGTCTGTGCCATCAGGCGTCGACTCAGTACCTCTTCACCCATCCTTTCCGACAGAGCCGAGTAGTCGACTCCTTGCACCTGAGTCTTCATACCAGAACCTCCCTGCTCCCAAAGGCTGAGCGTTGCATCAGTCCGTGGATATGGTGAATTTTGGTCACGTCCTCAGAAATCACCTGATTTGCGCAGATAGACGCAAGTGAGTGACTGTCCATTGGATCGTATCCGTGCATGCCGGCAATGGCGCGTCTACCCATAAAACTTGGGATCACAAGAACGCCTGGGTCCAGCAGAAAAATGAGTTCTCCGTATTTTCCGTCGTCAAACCAAACGCCTTGCTCCATCAACTCCTGTTTGTTTAGTACTCTACCGCACTGAAATCCGTTAAGAGCCTCGCTGATGGTGCCACGAGCCTCATTGGAGAGGAACCAGAAGCGGACCATTGTGGAGTCATAGAAGGCAACGTAGTCTCTTCCGTACCGGTAGCCAAGGCGACCAATATCATTCTGCAAGTCGACGGTAGCTGTTACATCGTGCATGCCGTGATCAGAAAAGATAAAGAGATCGACATCCTCATAATAGGTCTCCGCAACTTCCAGTAGGGATCGAATTTGTCGATCGTACCAGCTCATGAGAGCATCCACTTTCTTGTGCTGTTTCCCTACTGCATGCATGAGTGCATCCAGTTTCCCGCACAGCAAATAGAGAAATTTTGTCTGACCGCCCTCGATTTGTTTTGCAGCCTCAGAAAACTGTGCCTCGTCGCCAATGCCCGCGTCGTTGACGAAATAGGGCATATTCGCTTCCGCCATCTCATCGAAAATTGTGCGTGTAGGGGCCATGCCGCCTGGCTTCCAAATGCTGTTCTTCTCTGCGTAGTCGAAAAGAGGGAGGTTCTGGAAAGGGACATTATAGAGTTGAAAATACCCTGTGTATTCGTGCCAGGATGCCGTCCATTTGCTGATGCGATTCCGAATTCTATGATTGTTTGTTAAGAACGAGGGGAGGTAATGGAGGGTGCGTAGAGCAGAAAATGGACTCCCTTCTGGTGCATAAAAAAACGACGACCAGAGTCCATGTTCTTGAGGGAGACATCCTGAAATAATTGATGGATCACAGGCACTTGAGTATCCCAAAATTGTGTCCAGGGGTCGTCGATCCACAAGGCGTCCATCTAAGAAGGTAGGGTGTTGATTCAACACCTCCCAACCAAGGGCGTCAATAAAGATATATAGGGATATTCGCTCGCCATATTTCATGCGTGGACACTCCTTCCCCCTGGTTATCGGAAGGAGCAGTGCTCAACTTTCGCAAAAGATTACGCAATTACCCTAGTACGTAGCATCTCGCTTAATGTAAGATGCTTCGAAACAGTTTATCGTTATTGAATCTCGATTGCCCTGCGAAGTTGCAGTTGCACTGGCTCTTTTTTGTCCTCTGCCGTAGACTGCGTGCTTTTAATCCATTAGCCGACCGAAATGCAGCTATTATTTCTTCTCCTTTTTCTTCCTTTAGCCTCTCTTTTGGCAGAGGATCCGGTGACCACGGAGATACCTCGACTCGCTGCTGAGGCGGAGCCGTCCCTTACTGTAGAGGGATGTGTAAACGTTGTTTCGGGCTCATTTTTTCAGTCGAATCAAGATGTGGAGATTGGCGGACCCGCACCGCTTAGCTGGAACCGTATCTACGAGGCCACTGAGGGGGTTACAACGGAACTCGGATACGGCGAGGGCTGTTCCATCCCCTACTTCATGCACAAAAGGGGAAGGAATAAAAAGGGCCAAATCGTCTTTGAGGTGGAAAGCCGCCGAGGGGCGAGTCGCCACTTTTTCGCGGGAAAAGATAAATCCAAACTCTATCAAGGGCGAGTGGATCCGAAGGTCTATCAGTCTGGGTACACAAATTTTGGACGTGGTGGTGGTCATGTCAAAAATAGCCGTTTGGAATTCTCAAAGTTTAACAAGTTCTTCATGGATGGTGAGGCTGTTGTTACGGAGGGGAATGGTCTAAAGCGCATCTATCGGCCCTATTCTAAATTGGGAGGCATTCGGGAGGCGTTTCAATTGGAGAAGGAGATCCTTCCCAATGGGAATCTAGTTTTCTATGACTACAATGACTCCGATAAAACGATCCATGTCCGCAGCATGGATAGCGATGAGCAGTCCACTCTTGCAGAACTTAAGGTAGATTGGGGCGGGGATTGCGTTACCATTGAAGGAAGCAATGGACAATGGGCACACTACCATCGTTCCAAAAAAGAAATTAAGAAAGGGCGTGTAGGCGGCACTAGATATGCTCCCTTCTACAGCTACTTCACGGACAGCAGTGAAAATGATCGGGGGGACAAAACATCTACGGAGTGGACACGCTTAAAAGTTGTGGACCACGCTGGTCATAAGACTAAGCTTCCGCTTCCTACCAAGCTCTATAAGGATGGCTCGCACCTTGAGCTTTCCTACTACGAAAATAGCTCGAGAGTAAAAGAGATCTCTCAGCCTCTGGGAGTGGGAAATGCGAGTGTGGTGACTCACCGCTTTGAGTATTTCCCTGAGTTCACGGACCACTTTGATCCGAGCGGAACAAAAACGCGTTACCGTCTGACCAAAGATAGCCGCATTTCTTCGATCGAACGTTATCTGGGAAAGGGGGTAAACGAGGGGCTCCTTTCGGTTCGGCGCTACCTTTGGGATGAGCAGGGTCAGCTCACGATGAGCAGCCTGGAGAATGCCAGAGCCTCTTTGCTCAATAGTCAGACGTTTGTCTACGACAAGCGGGGCAATGTTCTAAAGAAAATATTGGTGGGGAGTCTGTCGGGGACTTGTGACCATCAGGAGTCCTTTGCGACGACAAATACGTACTCGGAGGATGGATTCAATCTGTTGCTGTCGCAGCAAGAGGATTTTGGTCCGAGAATCGTCTACGAATACAAGCCTGGCACCAATTTAATGGTTGGTAAGTACACCTGCGACGGACCCAAAATCGTCTTGCGGGAGCTATTTCATTACAATTCCAATGCAACGGTATATGCCCACTACAAAGATGATGGCAGCTCCAAGGACCCCACTAGTCTCGCGGGGGTGACGGAGAGACACATCAGGCGGTTCGAATACAACAAGCAGTGCTTTCCCGTTCAAATCAGCACGCTCTACCTGGATCTTGAAACGGGAGAGGAGAAGCTGCTGCAAAGGGAGACGCTCAGTTACACCTACGGTGATCTCGTCGCCACACGCTCTCTCTACGATTCCTGTGACGAACTGCAGTACACAATTCACTATGAATATGATGAACGGCGACGCCTAATTGTGGAATGCGACGCCCTAGGTAGGGTGTCTCGCTACCAATACGACGATAACAATCGACTCACGCAAAAAGAACGTGTTGGGTCCGGATTTCAGACAAAGCTCACCTACGACGTAGGGGGGCGCCTAATCCGAACGGAGGAGATGTACGATGATGGGCAGATACGAACCGCAACCAAGAACTACAACCCGCTAGGCAATCTGCTTAAATCAACGGATCCCTTTGGGCACACCACACGCTATATCTATGATACGGCAGGTCGGCAAACGGGGGTAAGCTACCCGCCGCAGGGGGGAATGGGGCGGACAAGTGAGCAGCGGACCCTTAACTTGCTTGATCAGCCGGTTACCATTACCGACCCCTCTGGGGGCACGTCTCATCTCACCTACAATAGTAGGGGACAACAAACTCGAAAAATATTCCCTGATGGTTCCAAGGAACGCATCCGCTACAATCTCAATGGGACCGTCCACACAAAAGTTCATCGTGATAAGACCAAGACGATCTACAGTTATGATCTTCTACAGCGCCCTACAGCGATGGAAGTCTTCAAGCTCGACGATACCTTTCTAAAGGGCACCTACCACGAATACGATAGCCTCCATCTTCGCAAGACGATCGATGCCAATGGGGTTGTGACGGAATTCGAGTACGATGGTGCCGGACGAAAGATTTTGGAGCGAAAGGCAGGAAGGGAAACGCATTTCGGCTACGACACGATGGGACGCGAGTGTTCCGTCATGGAAGGCGGACTCGGAACGCTCAAAACGTTTGATGTGGCGGGTCGAGTAATCGAAATATGTTCTGTGAGTGACGCTAGTGATATTTTCTCTAAAGAGGAGTCAATTTACGACGACTGCAATCGAGTGATCGAGAAACGTGTCTGGAGCAGTGATCACGAGGCATCAGTAACCCAGTCGCTCTATGACTCAAGAGGAAAACTCGTTCTGCTCATCGATCCGGAGGGGAGAGAAACACACTACTGTTACGACTATGATCATCTGAACAAGCATGGACAGCGAGTCCTAAAAAGCTCTTCCACAGATTCCCTCGGGAATCAGCTGGTTGAAGTCCATAATTCCAACGGAAAAGTGGCGCTCAAACAGCGATTTAACTCCTTTGGCGAACGCACAGAGAAAGTCGAAACGCTCTACGACGCCAGTGGCAAAATCGTAAAGCAGATCAACCACAGGCTTTTTCGTGGTGAGAGTCGTGGAGTCTATGAAGTTGAATGGGAACGTGATCAAATGGGGCGGGTCCTCTCTCTTGTCGAGGGAAGCAAGGTGACTCGCTACCAATATGATCTTGCGGGTAGGGTCATTGCAACGACCAAGCCAGATGGCCAGGTCTTATACAAAAGCTATGATCCATTGGGTCGCCTTGCCACCTACCGAAGCTCCGATGGCACCATTCATTACATCTATACGTACGATTTAAAGGATAACCTTCTCGAGATCACGAATCAGATCGACGGGTCAAGTACCATCAGAAAATACGACGAGTGGGACAGTCTGGTTCACGAGCAAATGGCCAATGGATTGGCAAGCGACTACCAACGCGATGCCATGGGCCGCCTTTCTCGCATTATTCTTCCTGACGATTCTCTTATCGACTACAGGTATGACGGCCCATTTGTCACCGAGATCATGCGCAAGGGGCAAACCCACTCCTTCGATCAATATGACTGGCAAGGGCGCCCCACGCAACAAACGCTCATGGGTAACGCAGGCCAGCGTGCCACCCAATATGATCTTGCGGGACGCCCCTCTTCAATCAAAACCCCACAACTCGACTACACCATCGACGCCCTCGATAATGGCGGCCGGATCACACAGATTTCCATCGATGGTCAAACACATAACTTCTCCTATGATGGGCGCAATCAGCTCCAAACGGAAAGTGGCCTATCGGACCACACTTATGAAAACGATTCCCTCCACAGTCGCCAGAGCAAGGATGGCGCCGCACACGAAGTAAATGACCTCAATCAGCTGGAAAGCGACGGCCACAATAACTACCGGTATGATGCAAATGGCAATCTGCTCTCAGACTCCCAAAACATCTATACCTATGACGCTCTCAACCGACTTGTAAGTGTAACGCAAGGAGATATCGAAACAACCTACACCTATGATTCCTTTGGTCGACGCCTTAGCAAGCAGCAGGCAGAAGAGGCAGAGCAATACTTCTACTACCGCGACGAAGAAATTGGAAGCTACCAAGACGATGCCATCATAGAGCTGCGTCTACCCGGGCCTCACCATTCGGTAGCCTTCGAGCTCCACGGTCAAACCTATATTCCCCTCTACGACCATCGAGGTAGCATCCTTAGCCTTGTCTCACGAGATGGCGAGATAGCAGCAAATTACCGCTATTCTGCTTTCGGCGAACAGGAGGAGGCCAACACGCTTTCTCCATGGCGCTATCAGGGAAAACGTTTTGATGGGGAGTCTAGCCTCCACTACTTTGGCAAGCGTTATTATCAACCTTCCACGGGTCGCTTCCTCACCCCAGATCCACTTGATTTTGCTGACGGCCCCAACCTCTACGCCTACGTAAAAAATCAGACACTTGACTCCGTCGATCCCACTGGACTCTTCCAATCTTCTACCTTTGCAAGTAGCGCGAGCTCCTCTTGGTTAGGTTCAACGGCATCTTTCCGACCAGGAACTCAGTATCACTCTCGTCCGACAACATGGACCAATCACCGCAAGACATCCTTTTTTCGTTTCGACATCGGAAGCAATCCCAACTCTAGAATTCAGGCAATATCCATGAATGGTTGGAACTGTAGGGCATCTGATGCATTGAAAATGCTTGATGACGCGTCTAGGGGACTTGGAGGCTGTAATAGCGGTGCTGTCTACAACCCGTGCTACTCGCACTTTTCCAAGTTAAAGCACACCCCCCGCGCTCTGTTTCTGAAGACTAGAACACCTCAAAGTCGAAGGCTACAGTTTGAAATTGAGAAGATGGTGCGAGAAAACCCTAATAAGGTGACTTATGTCACCCTCCACAGTGACGGCACCATTCAAGGGGGACTTGCGCTAGCTGCCCTATCGGACTTCACTGCCAAACGTATTCATGTCCGAACTTATGGTGGACTACTGGTTACCGATACAAAGCGCTACGCCTCCGTCATGAACTACGTGGCAAGAGGAGATCTTGTCCCACGGTTGCTCAATAAAGACGTGCGAGATGGCGTGCGACGCCCCTACATAACGTACTTGGGGGATCCTAACGAAGCCTGGGGTAGTGCGCACGGCTTCTTTAATAAGACATATAGGCATGCGCGAAAGCGTGATCACGCAGAATTTTTTGAACATTACGGCCAATTATGAGATTTTTATTTATTTTTTTTATTTTAATTTTTTCCAGCTGCTTTGAAGGGTCTGAAATGAAAGATCATGTTGACGGGGCTTATACAGAAGCAGGTTTATTTGCGCAGAAAATCGAGCATAGGTATCCGGGTGCTGGAGCCTATGGAATTGGAGGGTCGTATTTTGATGAGCAAATTCACTATATAAGCTTAGCGATTGCCATTCCTGTTGAAGTTGACCTGATGGAGGCTAGGGTTTTATCGGTTAGTCTCGGCCTTGAATTTGTCAATCAGCTTAATCAAAACATAGCATTGCGTCTTTTTACGAAAGAAAATATTTTTAATGAGTCTCACTCGAATTTAAGGCTTGAATTCGCTAGTTCTGGTAGCAATTCTGAAAAAAATATAACGGATGTCTTCTCTATTCGCGATTCACTTGTCTATTACCATGATTCAAAGAAAAGTGGAAAGCTTGAAAAAATTCACGAGGAAACCTGGCAGGAAGCCATAGAGATCGTGGATAACACTCCAGGTGAAGATCACTTTGAACAAAATATTGAGTAGGCAACGGCAGAATGGTGCGTGGTGCCCTAAATAACAAACCTATGACTAGCCCCCATCCGCTCGTTAGCGAGACATATGCTGAGGCTAGGCGGGATAATAATAGAAGATTCCAAAGGAGATATGCTGGATGAATCCATTGCTTGTTTTTTTTCTAATGATGCTTACTTGCTGCTTTCAAGGAGAGGGGGTAAAAGAAGCCTACGCAGAAGCTTCTATTTTTGCTGACAAAATCGAGCAGAGATACCCAGGTTCCGAGAGTTGTGAAATTTGGGTGGCGCATCTCAAGGGTCAAATCCAGTACATTAGCTTGATGGTCGGAATACCTCTTGACCCCGTTGTTTCTGAAGCAAGAGAGATATTTGTGGGCTCCTGTCGAGAGTTTATTAATCAACTTAATCGGAATTCAAAACTTCGATCGTTTGCTGAAGGTGGGGTCTTCGGTTTTGAGCATCTACGTTTGACTTTCTACTTTTATGATCCTAGAGGGGGTGTAGTAAAAAATATAGCTCTTGTTACTGGTATTCCTGAAAAGATTTACTATGATAGCCAGGTTTCCGAGGAGATGTCTTTTCTGGGAATGCACAAGGAAACCTGGCAGGAAGCGATAGAGATCATGGACAACTCTCCTAGCGAAGATCATTTTCAGCAACCATCCACTGAGAGTGGATAGTTTTACGATTTATGAATGGAGTGAACCTATAGCCCGATTGCTTCGTGTCCACAAGTTGATGCCGTCGCTCGATATGACTTGCTAGAGACTACGCCTGGTCAGAACTCCAGCTATTGGCGTGAGCCATAAGGTGTAAATCTATCGGGACCCGCTGTTAGCGGCCATTTCGTAGACATCGAGGAGCCTGTTGGCCGTTTCGTTCCATTGGAATTGGTCAGCAAAGCGTACCGCTTCGGCACGGTCGGCTTGTGTCCACTCCTGTGAAAGAGCGGTCTCCATGCAGGAGCGGATTGCAATCATATCCCCTGGGACAAACATGGGCAGGTTGCCGAGCTTGCCGAGTTCTCGTAGCGATGAGTTATTCGAGCAGATGACGCGAGCGCCGCAGGCGGAAGCTTCCACCACGGGGAACCCAAATCCTTCGAAGTACGAAGGGTGCACCATCAGATCACATACGGAATAGAGCGCCACGACGTCCTGCGTGGGCACAAATCCGAGGATATGAATGTCGTGCGCAAACTCACTTGCCGCCGCTGCTGCCCGAATTTGGTCGACTCCTGGCCAGTCTGCACCTACTAATACGAGCTGATGTTGGGTTTGGTTGCGGCGCTTGAACGATTCGAAGGCGCGGATGAGGTTGAGGTGATTCTTTCCGGGGTATTCGAGGCGTGAGACGTAGATCATGAAAGGCTGGTTAAGGTTATATCGTTCTCCCAGACGTTGCCACGCCTCATCTTCGGGTGCACGGCGGTAGATGTCATGATCGATTCCGGAATAGATCACGGAAACTTTTTCTTCCGGAATATTAGAGTACCTCAAGATGTCCTGTTTGGTATAGTGACTCACCGCTACCACGTGGTCACATCCCTCTATCAATCGAGGGACCGTTGTCGCATTGAACAGAGTGTGCAGTCGACCATATTTGCGGGAATAGGAGAGCGGAGCGAGGTCGTGTACCGTGGCGACTACTGGGCATTTTTTGATGGCAGGGATTCGACGATACGTGGGGATATGGATGCAGTCGTATTTCTGCTTCTTTGTGATGCGAGGTAGAACTAGATTGTGCCAGAGAATGGATGGAATGGGGCGCGTGAAATGCGATGAGGTCGAGATTAGACGTTCCTGGCTCCCTAGCTCTTGAAGAACATGTCGGTCGCATTCAGGAATAAAAACATCGTAGTGATTGTTTGGGTTTGCTTTCAGCAAAGCGGGCAAGAGATTCTCGATGTAGGTGGAGATTCCTGATAGGCCGCTTTGCAGAACGAAGCTGGAAAATCCCACGCTAAGTTTTGCCCTCACCTTCACTTTTTGCTCAGCTAGCGTCAAATCAATCCCCCTCCTATACCCTTGCTGCACCCCTGCCGCGCCGTACCGTGTCGTAGATCTCTAGCAGTTGGCCGGTTACCGTTTCCCAGTCGTATTGCAACACTTCTTTTTTTCCGTTTGCGATCAGGCGTTGAGCAAGTGATTCATTAGTGGAGACCTCCTCCATCGCCTGGACAAGTTCCTTTTCATTCTCCGAAGTGAACAGCAAAGCGTTTCCACGATGGCGTGTAAACCCTGGTATGCCGCCGACACGACTTGCGACTACTGGCAGTCCCGCCGCCCATGCTTCCAGAATTACAATGCCGAACGGCTCAATGCGGCTTGGCAGGACAAAGAGGTCAGCTGCCTTAAAGAGGCTCGCAAGAAGAGGGTCGTGTGGTGGAATGCCTGGAATCACTTTCACTCGGTCGGAAATTCCCTTCTCTACGATCACTTGCTCAATGTATTGGCGGTAGCTGTCGACAGTTACTGGCCCCGCAATGAGCAACTTTGCTTTGGGGTGATTTTTTGCGTAATGTGCAAAGGCTTGCACTAGAAGCACTTGATTCTTCTGCTCGTCAATACGGCCTACGTTGATGATGAGGTAGTCGTCTGGAGTGTACCCAAAATGCGCGCGGCTCAAGGAGGCGTCGCCATTGCAAAAGCGCTCAGTGTTCACACCATTGGGGAGGTAGAAAATCTTTTTGTCAGGATACTCTTCTGAGAGGACCTCATATTCGTCTTTACCCACGCAAATGATACCCGCAGCATCGACTAGAGTGCGTCGAGATCCAAAAGCAAATCCAAATGCTTTGCCCCACTCCCACTTGTCTTGAAACGGTTCCATCACCCTCTCAGAATGACTCTTCAATAGGGTCAGATAGCCCGCGTGTAGGGTCACGAAGTATGGAATGCGCCGCCACCGTGCAACAGTCCTTGCCATTCCCCCGAGGCGATCCTGAACATGAGTGTGGATGAGAGAAAGATCTTTTTCCTTGAGCAGTGAAAAGAAGAGAGGTAGCGAGAGCGGACTCCCCCCTCTTAGAGCCATTTCCATTTTTTCCTGTTCACTCAATTGAAACCAAGGAAATGAATAACGGTAGCGCTGCACCTCGACTCCGTCGATTTCATCGTGGCCAGCCGACTCAAACATGTCGGTTGAATAGATGATGCTTTCGATACCCCGCATTTCAAGGTGTCGTGAAATATTGAGAACAGAAGATTCCGTTCCCCCCCATTGATCGAGGGTGAAGCGCCTCATGATGTGGCAGACCTTCTTGATCTCTTTCATCGTTAAAAAGCGTTGAAGCTGCCGCTACCGGCAGCGTGTGGGTGCACCTCTTCGAACGCCTCACGGCCCATCACGTGAGCAGAGGCCCAAACGAAGGAGCGGATGGCTGTCTTTAGGATGTCCTCGATGAATAGCGTTTGTCTTGGCGGCACGAAAACAATGTCTCCCGGCTTCAGAAGGATATCTGGTTCCTCGCCACGAAACATTTTGTGCAAATTGACCTTTATCTTCTGAGGCTCGGCGAGCGATCCCCGAATGATGTACGCATCATCTGATGCCAGGGGGGTAATTCCTCTTGCCTTGGCGATCGCGCCCAGTAGGGTTTGGTTGTTGAGGTAACCAATATTTGCTGGGAGGTTGACCTGACCCAGCACATAGATCTGTCGGTTTAGTGAACTTGGAATATAGATGTAGTCATTGTTTTTGATCTCAATATTTTGCGAGACATCGCCCTCGACAATAAGAGCATAGAAGTCCACCGGTACGTACTCCCCATTGCGCGCCACAAAGGCATAGTGAAGATCGGCTAAGTCAACCGTTCCATCGCGAAAGTACCCCATTCGGAATCCACCGCCAGATGCGAGAGCCTCTAGCAGAGTCGTTGTGCCGACAATGGGCTTTTTTCCCGGGATCTCTATTTCACCAAGTAAAGTGTAGTGCAGGCCTCCGAAGCGAACCGGTACCACGTTTACGAGGGCAAAGCGCAGCTTTTCGCGTAGCTTGTCATTGATCTCTTTGCGTAGCTCATTGATGGTTTTTCCAACGGCTAGCACTCGATCGATCAGCAGATAGGAGATTCCGCCATGACTGTCCACCGTCAGCACACGCTCCGTATTGGCCTCTCCATAGATGGATACCTGAATCGTATCCCCCACTCGAAGTCGGTAACCATCGACGACCATCGATTCCTTTCGCAGAGATTCCTCCGCTTTTTCAAAGAACTTGCGATCGTTGACGACTCTATCCTCGTCACTCGTGAGGAGTGCATCATCCCCCGCTAGCGGTCCTATTTCCACAGGAACGAACTCTTCACTAACAACGGGAGTTGCTGTCATAAAGAAGAGGGCCAAAAACGTTAGAAATTGCGACATCATGCCCATCCTTTAATCCAACCATGCTTCAGTAAAGTGATCCCCTGCCGTACCAGCAAAGCTGGAAGCGAAGGTGAGAATTGCTCGCTTGATGAGGTGGCGGGTAAACTTATGTTTCTTTTCAGGTACGAAGATGATGTCTCCCGGCACGAGGTAAACGTCGTTGGCCTTTCCGTTCAAGATGTCGACCAAATTGACCGTCAAAACGCTAGGCTTTTCGAGGGCTCCGCGAATGATGAGGATGCGATCGATCGCCGCCTCTGCACGGTATGGGAGGTCAACGCCACGCCCACCGCCGTAATCAGTAGTGCGGTAGTGAGTCGAATCAGCATTGGACGTGCTGGTCACCGTGCCATGGAATCCGCCATCTTGTCCGGAGTAGCCAGTTAGTGCTGTGACCAATGTTAAATCATCTGACCAAGTTACCGCTCGATTTTCTGGAACAGCTCCGAGCTTATAGATCTTATGAATCAGCCCAGATGCAATATAGATGTAGTCACCTGGTCGCACATAGATATCCTGGCTATCATCCGGATTGTCCTCACTGAGCAGCTTTTTGAAGTCGACAGGAAGCTTTCTTCCATTACGTACCACAAACGAGTGGTCGAGGGCAGCCACGTTGATGGACGTGCCTCGGTACCCACCTGAGGCGAGGCCTCCGGACGAGCCGATGGCCTGACGTAGGGTCAGTGATGAATCGATCGTGTATTCGCCAGGGTGCTGTACCTTGCCCATGATGACATAGGTTGACGAGGTCGTATTTTTTGGAATGATGGTGACTTCTGGACTAGCAAATAGATGGCGAATGTTGGCCTCTATCTCGTTGCTGACATCTCTAGGGGTGCGTCCAGCAGCTGGAATGCCATCGAGAAAGAAGTAGTAGAGGTGACCATCCGGGGCAACAGGAATGTCCTTGCTGAGGAGGTCGCCGTGTCCAAAGATGGAGACCTCAAGAATATCCCCAACGGCGATGACGTACTTGCTTGGATCATACGGCTTGAAGTCATCGTCTGTTAGACCCGCACGGATTTTTCCCTCTCGGTCCCAATCCGTTTTATCACCAACTCTTCGCCAACCATCATCGGTGAGTTTTGCAGCGCGTTTTTCTGCGGGTACTTTTACTGCTGCTGTTTTTCTTGCGCAGGAGGTCACCATCAAGAGAAGGAGCAGCGCCAACAGTGAGGTCCATTTCCTTGCCATACTCGTTCTCTCCTTCCAATATTTAGGCTGATCGGCCACTACTCCGCCCGTTCTTTTTGACATGGGCTAGTATGATCGGGTCCTCAATGTACGAAGGGTTTACCCGACTTAGAAGTATCCCGTGAGGGCGGACTCCACTGCTCTCTAGCTCATGTAGGCTTGAGTCGATTTCTGATTTTTCAACTTGAGAGGCTCCAAGGACGAAGAGACAGAGGTCGGCACGAATCGCGATATTGACAGCATATTGCTCTTCGATCAGTCCCGGAGTCTCTACGACGACCATGTCATACTCGTCGTTCAGCTGTTGCCAGAGTTCCCGCATCTTGACGCTTTTGAGGAGCTCTTTCATGTCCTCCTCATTGCCCGCCTTGAAGCAATCAACTACACCCGGAATGGTGATGTCTGCGAGGGTTGCTTCGCCATGTAGGAAGGTGTTGAGGACCATTCCCGATTCGCTATTGATGTATGGATTCGGACCATAACTGAAGTCGACATAGGCCGTACGAATTCCAAGGCGTTGGTAGTACTTCGCCAGATGGAATGCGATGGTGCTTTTTCCCTCACCCACGCTTGAGCTAGTGAACGCTACCGAACCGAAGGGGCGATCGTGTACCAACTGACTCAATCGCTCAGAGAGAGTGCGGATGTAAAACAGGAGCTTTTCTTCCGAATCAGTTTCCAGATTTTTTAGCCTCGGAATGCTCAGTAGGTGAGGTGATCTGTAGTTTTTGCGAACCTGACCAGGAGTCGTGATTTTTCCATCGGTGATTTCTGAAATCGCCACGAAAAAGAGTCCCAGTATGCTTCCAAAGGCAAACGCTAGGGTTGGGAGCGCACGCGTAGCAAATGTGCTTCGGCGAGTGGCCTCAGTGGCCTCCTCCCTAATTTTGAGATCACTCACTTCCCGTTCCATAGCGCTCTTTGCATCGCGCTTAACTTCGGTGAGTTTGATCACCTCCTCATTTGCTAGATTGGATCGCCGTAAAAGTGCTGCGTATTCAAGTTGCTCCTGAGGGATCTCCTCATAACTATCGTCAAGATCTGACAAAGCAAGTTTTAGCGTTTCGCGTTTTTTCTGAGCCCCTCTTAGTCTCCCCTGTAGCCGCATCTGTTCGATATTGAGCTGCTCTTTGATGAAGTTTCTCTCATACACCTGCTCACGACTGTCGTCAAAGCTGGAGTCTGATAGGGCCATGCGAAGCTGTCGGATTTCTTCCTCTAGGAGCTGAACTTTTGGATTTTCTGGGCCATATTTTGTGCGAGCTTCCAACAGCGACATTTCTTTGTGGCCAATTCGTGCCTTGAGAGGATTATCATCATACTCATAGCGCACCACGTGCTCTGGAAGCTTGTCAATTTCCCTCTGTAGATTCTCATACTCTACTAGAAGTTCCTCATACTCAATAGCCGCATCACGGTACTCTTTTTGTAGATTGGAAGCGTTTTCAGAGGCGCTTTCGTTGGAGAGGTCCATCTCAAACACTTTAGCCTGCTGCTTGAATCGAGTGATTGCAGCGGAGTACTCGTCGAGATTCTTTCGAGCACCCTCTTCCTCTTTTGCGTAGTATTCGTAGGCGCCCATAGCGTGCTCACGATAGCGACGCTTGCTGTCGTCCACACTAACTTGGGCAAGGGCATTTGCCACATCGATGGAGAGGTCCGGATTTTCGGAGGCCGCCGTGATCTGAATGACGTTTGAGGTGCGGCTTGAAATCACTTTTACCATTGAGGCAATTCGATTCACGTCAATATCAATTCCAAGCATCTGACGCACTTTTTCAAAGTGGTGAGGGGATTGGATCATTTCCGCAATGGTTTGTACGTTGAATCGCGATGCTATGACCCCCTGTGGGTCGCTAATGCTCTGTTGCTGGGTGAAGAGAACGACGGCCGTCGCTTGCTTCATTTTCGACATGGAGAAGGCGCCTAAAGCACCAATAGCGGCTGCAATCACGCCGCAGGTCATGACCAGCCAAAGCTTACGCTTCACACCGAGACCTATTTTACTCCAGTCTACGCGAGTGACAAAGTCTTGTTCACTCGTATCACGGCAGAGTGAGGGGATTTCTCTATCGGTAGATGCTTCTGGTTCAGATGGGTTCACGTCGCCTCCTTCAGCATGACCTAGTTTTTGTTTTAGACTGCGAAATGAGTCCTCTAGAGAGGCCAAATTGCGGTAGGCGCGAGCCATTTCCTCACTAGAGAGCTCTTCCTCGGGAGGCTTTTCTTCCTCAGGGGATGGGTGATCATCGTCCATACACTACCCTCATCTCAAACAGCTAAATTATATAATCTTATTTTTATCAAATACCAGGATGACGCCTTTTATGCAAGAGTGGCTCGCCGTTGCTCCTTCTGAAGCAAAATAAGCGCAACCAATATGCCCACGAAAACTTGCAATAGGTGATAGATGCCGCCATTTCGATAGGAAAAATGGAACAGGCTTTGCAAGTGAAGGGCAACGGTGGCGAGAACGATTCCGAGTAGAAGAACTCTAGGGAAGTCTTCTAATCCTCTCCACCACCCCACAAGGGATAGCTGATAGGTCCGAAACCAAATCGCGAGGAGGGCTGCTACTCCGGCAAAACCCATCTCCCCATAGGTAAGGTACCAAATGTTATGGGCGGGGACACCAGGCTCGAGGTCGGCATCCACCAACTCAGCATACTTCTCCCATGACCAAGCGGAAAAATTGCCGAGGCCGACGCCAAACGGGTGGTCTCTCACCATCAGCACAGCTTCCTTATTGAACATATCTCTCTCGTTCATGCTGCGTTCAACACTCGCCAATCTAAAAAAACGATTCTCCAATGTATCCCATGCTCGTGCCGCACCGGCTCCCATCAGAATCAAAGCAGCTCCAAGGTAGGCAAGGTTCCTTCCGCTAAAGTATCGCGGTAGCAGAATCAGAACGGTAAGGAGGGCGATAGCGAGGTAAATGGCTAGGGCACTACGGGAAACGGTCATGACAATACATCCGCCCATAGCAAGCGTTGCCACGCCCAAAATAAGACTCTTCCATATGTTTTTTTGCTGAATTGCTAGCGGTAGGAAAACGGCGCTTAGCATGGCGCAAAAAATGGCAAAGTCGTTGGGGTGTAGTAGATTGGTCGATACACGATAGGAGCCATAAAAATAGCGCTCTCGTAAGGCCTGTAGAGTGAGGTAGGCCGCCATGGCAAGGAGGGCCCAGACGAACGTCTGGAGGTCTTTTTCGTCGCGGACGAAATTCACGGTAACCCAGAACACGAGCAATCCCCGTACGACACGCCATATCTCAAACCAAGGGTAGAGTGAGGTGTCAAAGATTGAATAGGGTGGGGGCGTGACCGTTATGGTTTCAAGGACACGTGTGTCTGGGACAACAAGGGAGGGCACAGCCGCGCCCCACGATAATAGACCCACTAACAAAAACAATACGTAGGGCCAAAAAAGTGGAACAGCCCAGCGTACGTGACGGGTTTTAGCTTGGAAAATAATGACGAAGGCAAGAGACAATGCGCAGAAGTCGGCAAGGTAAAGATCGAATCCGCGAATGGCAGCGCGATATTCCGGTCGGGAAAGAAAGCTGACGCCGAAATCATCCGGACTACAAACAGAGAAAACCATGAGCCCAAACGTGAATTGCATGACCCGTCGACTGACCAAACAGAGGCAAGCTAGAGCTGGAACGACGAGGCACAGTAACGTACCCGTTGCAAGCCAACGGAGGACATCCTGATCACTGACAAACGACAAATCCATTCTCGTGCTCCCTGCTACGGCACCTTAGCCGATAGGGGAATTGAAATTCAAATTCGTCTTCTTTTGACTTTGCGATGCTTCTTCGTCAGCATAGCCACGCAAAGGAATACGGTTAGCGTAAGGTAGAAGGATGGCTCAGGCACCTGCATAACCTGAAGAACGGTGACGACGTCATTGAAATCCACGGGGTCCCCAAGGTTTTCAGGGAACGGAGTGTCCTCCCACGCCATCAGGTAGTACGTGGTCTGTGCCTGGCTAAAGCTGGAAACACGTAGGTGTCGGACGCCATCCGTATCCCCATCATTGGAATCGATGTTTTTTGTATCATCGCTCCACCAGACCGGTGCATCCGCATCGAATGCGTCGTTTGGATTCCACCAGGGCTTTGCTGTAGCAAGGGTGGCATCGGACGCAACATCTGCGCCATCAGGAATCAAATAGAATTCGATCTCCTGGCCTTCGTTAAAACTTCCTAAGTCGACAAAATCGTCTACCGGATTGAATAGCTCCCGAAGAACAGGTGCCTCCGGCAGCGAAGCGGTTATGCCACTATTGAAAAAACCGGGTCCGCCAATAAGGTCTTGATCAGCAACACCATCGCCATCAGCAGCGATTAGCGGAAAAATGAGTGAGTTGTGATTCACAGGATCAAAAAGATCCGTGTTTTCGCTCTTCACAAACCCCAAGCTATTTGAAAATCCCGCCGTTTCTCGAACAAAATACATGCGTAGGTGGGCCGCTATTGGGAGGACAATACGGTTGTCATCGACGAGGGTTCCACCCATGAATGTTCCGGCAACGGGATCAAAAAAGGGCGTGCTGCCGCTATTCGATTGATTATTAGGGTCATCGAGATAATTGAGGATGGTCGCACGAAAATCCTGATACGCCTGGTGGGCAGCATCAACGGGGGCATTGGCCTGAACCACAGGCCCAACTTCTTCCAGCCCAAATGGTTCCGGGTTTCCATCACCATACAAGGGCGAACTCAGCAAAACGGCTACTGCCATTCTAAGGTTCCACATAACCAACTCCTATCACCTGCCCATCCTTGGGCTCAGGAAGGCTATCGGAAGAAACGACGGATGCTTAACCCCCACGTTTTGCAGCTACCCATCCGCCTATGATCAAATTTCGGCATCCAACCTGGTGCTAACTTCTCTCCATGATGCTATATCTAAGATGAAACCCCTTGACCCATTTCTAATGAAGGTACTTTCTATCCTGGAGTCCTAATTTTGAAGGAGAATTTATGAGTAAGACTGAAATGCAAGAAACCATTGAGAAGATGAGCGTCCCCGGCAAAGGAATTTTGGCCGCCGATGAAAGCTCTCCAACCATCGCCAAACGTTTTCAGACCATTGGGGTTGACTCTACGGAAGACGCTCGACGTGAATACCGCGAGATACTATTTAGCACTCCGGATTTAGGAAAGCAGATTCATGGCGTCATTCTGTTCGAGGAGACACTCGCACAAACGGCAAGCAATGGAAAGCTTATCCCAGAGATTTTACGAGAACAAGGGATCGTACCCGGCATCAAAGTCGATAAAGGTCTAGCTGAACTGGCCGGAACCCGCGGTGAAAAAGTGACTCAGGGCTTAGATGGCCTGTCCGATCGTTTGGCAACCTACAAGGAACAAGGGGCCCGTTTTGCCAAATGGCGCGCCGTATACTCCATAACAGATGCGCTCCCTAGCCGCCTCGCAATTGAGACCAACGCGGAGTGCCTGGCGCGCTATGCTGCGATTTGTCAAGCGCAAGGTATCGTTCCAATTGTTGAGCCTGAAGTACTCATGGAGGGGACTCACGATCTGGAAAGGTCCGAACAGGTTCATCTAGCCGTTTTTCACGAAGTTTTTCATGCTCTACACCGGCATCGGGTCCAGCTGGAATACATGATACTCAAACCAAGTATGGTTATTACGGGAAGTGACAATCCAAATAAGGCCACTACCGAAGAGGTCGCTGAAGCCACCGTCCGCATTTTGCGTCAGACCGTACCGGCCGCTGTTCCAACGATCAACTTCCTGTCAGGTGGACAAAGTGATGTCGAGGCAACAGCACACCTTAATATGATGAATGCCTTAGGAGGTAGTCGGCCATGGCGCCTTAGCTTCTCCTACGGCAGAGCCCTACAGGCCCCCGCCCTAAAAGCCTGGAATGGCAAGCTGGCCAATAAAGAGAAAGCTCAACAAGCACTACACAAGCGTGCCGTGTTCAATTCTGCCGCCAGCATGGGCGAATACCTGCCAAGCATGGAATAACGACTCCCTAGAGATTGAGGTGACGAAAATTTGCAGCGGTCGAATTCCACGTGGCGGTAGCCACGACATATGCTAGCCCCGTGCCACGAGCGATAGCGAGGCAGCTCGGGGTTTATCAAAACGACATTATGCGCCCCGGTAGGGGCGCCACGTCTACAACACTAAGGCTCTGTGCTCACTCTTATCGAAGTCATCGCTCTCAGATTGCTGTCGGGATGATTGGTAGCGCCCCTACCGGGGCGCATAATGTCGTTTTGATAAACCCCGAGCTGCCTCGCTATCGCTCGTGGCACGGGGCTAGCATATGTCGTGGCTACCGCCACGTGGAATTCGGCCGCTGCAAATTTCCGTCGAAAATAATTATGCGTAAAGGGGTGCACTGTGGGGATCAAATATCATTCATCGGAACGTCCTGCGTGTGTAGTGGCGTTCCTTTCTGTGGCAGTAGAGGACGGGTACTACGAAAAGCGTGACCAGAGAGATTAGCATGCCTCCAAATGAAGGGATGGCCATTGGAATCATGATATCCGATCCTCTACCAGAAGAGGTAAGGACCGGAAGAAGAGCCAGAATCGTTGTGGCGGATGTCATCAAGGCCGGACGAATTCTCCTTTGAGCTGCAGTGACCGTTGCTTCATGAATTTGATCGATGGAAGAGATGTCTCTTTCTTCAAACTCCCTGTCCAAAGCAGATGCCACCAGCACGCCGTTATCGGACGCAATCCCAAAGAGCGCCAGGAAGCCTACCCAAATGGCAACGCTCAGGTTGATGGTATGCATCTGAAAGAGCTCTCTCATATTCACTCCAAACAGAGAGAAGTTGCAGAACCACGGCTGGCCATAAAACCAAAGAAGGATAAATCCTCCGGCCCAGGCCACAAGGATGCCAGAGAAAATTGTGAGCGATGTGTAAGTCGATTTAAACTGCAGATACAAAATCAGGAAAATGATCAGTAGAGTTGCCGGCACAACGAGCGCCAGCTTCTTTTCTGCTCGCACCTGGTTCTCAAAGGAACCTGCGAAGATATAGGAGACTCCTTTTTCCATGGTGATGTGGCCTGCATCGATCATCTTATCGAGGTACTCTTTGGCATCTGTTACCACTCCTACCTCGGCGAATCCCTTCTTCATGTCAAAGGTAAGGTAGCCTACCAAAAAACCATCTTCGCTCTTAAGAACCTGAGGGCCATTGATGTACTCAATTTTCGCAAGTTGCGAAATGGGGATTTGAGCACCGGAGGGTGTATTGACTAGAATCTCGCCGATCGTTTCGATCTGATCGCGCAGCTCCCTCATGTAGCGAACGCGAACAGGGTAGCGTTCCCTCCCCTCAATAGTAGTGGTCATCTTCATTCCACCGATCGCGACCGTGATCACCTTCTGAATATCAGTGATTTTGACTCCGTACGGAGCTATGGCTTCTCGATCGATCCTGATTTCGAGGTAAGGTTTGGAAATTAGGCGATCGGCATTCACGGTGTTGCTCTCGATGCTAGGAACGCTCCGCAGAGCATTTTCAAACTGAAGCGCAACTTTTTCGATAGCTTCCAGAGTTGGGCCTTTGATCTTGATTCCCATCGGCGCTCGCATTCCGCTTTGAAGCATGACGATTCTTGTCATGATGGGTTGAAGCTTGGGAGCTGATGTTGCCCCAGGAATGGTGGACTCAACAGTGATCTGATTCCAGATATCGTCGGGGTTGCGGATGCCAGACCAACTTTCTCTGCCGGGGTTTAGCTGCTTGTCCAGGGGCGGACGCCACATTGGGAAGGGTTGACCGAATCGGCTTGCGGTCAATTGATTTTCTTCGTCACGATTGAACTTCCCCTGAACCTTATAAGGCTTGCCGTCGGGCGCCAAAAGAGGCGTTCCATCGACCGCCCTTGCAAAATCCCTCTCGGAACTATCGAAGTCAAAAAACAGTGTTGCTCGATCTTTGTCCTGAAGGTATTTAGGGTGGTAGTCGATAACCGTCTCAACCATCGAAATCGGTGCGGGGTCCAGTGGACTTTCTACTCTGCCGATCTTTCCAACCACTCCTTTCACTTCAGGAATTCGATCAATTAGGATGTTCTGCTTAGCCAAGACATCGAGAGACTCTGTGATGGAGGCGTGGGGCATGGTGCTTGGCATAAATAGATAGCTGCCCTCGTCCAGCGGCGGCATAAATTCTTTTCCCATTCCCTTGTAGAAACCGGGGATTCCCAACCAAACAACCATGCCGAACAAAACAACGCCACAAGGGATACACAGAAACTGCTTCTTGTTCTTTAGGAAGTACCGCAAGAGCGTTGGGTAGACCCACATGAACCCGTAGGCTCCCAAGAGTAGTCCTCCAATTGCAAGGAATACGAAAGACGCGTTTTGAAAAATCCCTTTTTCGAGACCGAGCGGCATCCAAAGATAAGTCAGGGTTACAGCTACACCAAAGAGCAAGAGCAACTCGGCATAGTTAACCTTGGTGCCGTCTTTTTTAGACGGACGCAGGATAAATGAGGCGATTGCAGGGATAACCGTAAGTGCCAGGAGCATGGCAGAAAGCAGAGCAAACGTTTTGGTAAAGGCAAGTGGTCGGAAGAGCTTTCCTTCCGCCGCCTCCATCGCAAAAACGGGGAGGAATCCAACCACCGTTGTCGCAAGGGCCGTGAGCACTGCACCGGCAACCTCTCGGGTGCCATGATAAACAGACTCCTTTCGGCTCTCACCAAAACCCCCATCTAGGCGCTTAACGATACTCTCAGAGATCACGATTGCGATATCCACCATCGTACCGATGGCAATTGCAATGCCTGAGAGAGAGACAATGTTTGCGTCGACGCCTGAAATCCTCATCACAAGAAAGCAAAGAAGGACCGCCATAGGAACAGTACTTGCGATCAAAAGAGCGCTGCGCAAATGACGGAGAAGAATGATCACTACGAGGGACGTGACTAGGATCTCCAATATGAGAGCCTCACTCAATGTATTGAGTGTTTCGTTGATTAGAAGGGTTCGATCGTAGAACGGAACAATTGTAAGCTTGCTAACAGTGCCATCTGCAAGTGTTTTCTCGGGAAGGCTCGGAGCTATCTCCGCAATCTTCTCTTTTACATTCTGGATGGCTTCAAGCGGATTGTAACCATATCGAACGACGACAACACCTCCGGTTGCCTCAACCCCTTCTTTATTTAACGCCCCTCGCCTAAGAGCAGGACCCAGGGAGATATGTCCAATGTTTCGAAGGAAAATAGGGTTGCCATCTACGGCCTTAATCACCGTATTTTCTAAATCCTTTACTGTTTTAAGAAGTCCGACTCCCCTGACGATGTATTCAGCCCGGTTGACCTCCATAGTGCGCGCGCCTACGTCAACATTGGATCCCTTTACCGCGGCAAGAACTTGGCTAAGAGTAACCCCATATGCCTTCATGGCGTCAGGATCTACATCAACCTGATACTCCTTTACATGTCCTCCAACAGAGGCGACCTCACTAACGCCAGAGGCCGCAAGTAATGCGTAGCGGACGACCCAATCCTGGACGCTTCGAAGTTCATCGGGGCCCCATCCTCCGGTTGGATTTCCATCTTTATCGTGTCCCTCAAGGGTATACCAGAAGATCTGACCAAGAGCCGTAGCGTCCGGTCCTAGCGCCGGTTGAACGCCGTCGGGAAGGGTCCCGCTCGGAAGGCTGTTTAGTTTTTCTAGGATACGTGATCGCGACCAGTAGAAATCGACTCCCTCCTCAAAAATTACATAGATCGAGGAAAAGCCAAACATGGAGTAACCCCTAACCGTCTTGACTCCAGGGGTGGCAAGCAGAGCGGAGGTGAGGGGATAGGTCACCTGGTCTTCGATATCTCTTGGAGAAATCCCAGGCCACTGGGTAAAGACAATTTGCTGGTTTTCTCCTATGTCAGGGATCGCATCCACGGGAACTTTCGATAGACCGACCCCTTCTATGCTCCAATCAAATGGAGCAATCATCACCCCCATAAATAGGGAAAAGAGAGCGATGACAATCACAACCAGTTGGTTGTTTTGACAGAAGCGAATCAGTTTGCTGGGTAAGGAGTCAGGTTCGTTACTCATTGCTAATGGCTATGTCCCTTCATTGGCTTCGCAGCCCCCTTGGGCATCATCATACTTGGTTTTCCTAGAATTTGAGAGGCGCTATCGATCTTGAAATTGCCACTTGTGACCACCCTCTCTCCTTCATGAAGCCCCTCATAAACGAGGTAGTGGTCCTCAGCTCGAGGGCCCAGCGTAATGGTTCTAGCGGTATAGACCCCAGGAGCCTTTGCATCTTCCACGAATACGATCGCTCGCCTTCCGGTGATAAGCGGGGCCGTTTCGGGAATCAAAAGTGGTGGCTGTCCATTTTCGGAGTCGTACGAAACATACCCAAGAGATTCGGCTGTCACAAGATCCATTCCACAAACTGGGCAGGCTCCTGGTTCATCTCTGACAATCTGCGGGTGCATAGGGCCCACCCATTTACCCTCCAATGTTTTGGATACGATACTTCCCGTGGCACCCAGCAGGGGTTTTACCGTTGCGCGAACAAACATCCCTGGTTTTAGTATTCCATCTTCATTGCTTACGTTAGCGCGAATGCGTACCGCCCTTTTTTTCTCATTAAGCACAGGGTCGATAAACGAGACGGTTCCCTTAAAAATTTTTCCTGGAATAGCCTCCGCTTGAAATTCAACCCTCTGTCCATGCCTCAGCCATGCCAGGTCTGCCTCATAGGCATCGAGGATCAGCCAGAGTTCGGACAGATCTGCAATCGTATAGATCTTCGTGCCTTCCTTGACATACCGGCCCTCAATCGCTTCCTTGTGAACCACAACACCACCAATGGGAGCGTTAATAGTAAGCACCTCTTCTGGAGCACCCTCTTTTTCAATCTCTGCAATCTGCTCATCCGAGATTCCCCACAGCTGAAGTTTTTCTCGGGCAGAATCATAGTTGTCTCGCAGGTTTCTCTTTAGAAATGGCGAGGCATCCTCTCGCATGTTTTTTTTTGTTTGAGCCGCCTGGATGAGCTCCTGTTGAGCGATCACGAGTTCCGGGCTGTACAGCTCCACCATGTGGTCGCCTTTTCTCACTGAAATCCCGGTGAAGTCAAGGAACAATCGTTCAATTCTCCCCGGAGTTCGGGAGGTGATATGAGCCACTCGGGACTCATCAAACTCTAACTTTCCATATAAGAATACGTTGAGGTGTGCCTCTCCCCTTTGGACAACTGCCGTTTCAACCTGAGCCAGTTTTCGTGCTCTCTCTGAGAGGACAAGAGAAGCGGGGGCCTCTTCACCTGCTTTTTCTGTCTCTAGGGGGATTAACTTCATTCCACAAATGGGGCAGTTGCCGGGCTCCGGCATTTTGATATGGGGGTGCATAGCGCAGCTCCAAATCGTCCCGCTCTCCCTCTCCTGTTGGTGGTCGCCGCCACTACCAGAAAATACGAGGTAAACCGCACCCAAAAGCAGCAGCACCCCGGCAATTGCTCCGCCTATCCGTAGTTTTCTACTCATTAGGACTCTCCCACCATAGCTTGATACTGTGCGACTGCGATCCCTAAGTCAGACCGCGCCCTCTCTAATTTTAATTGCAGATTCAACAAGGCAATTTCTGCATTCTGTAGGCGCTCGAAATCGCTCCGCCCTGTTTTATAGGCATCCGTGAGTATCGAGAGCGCCTGCTCCGCTTCTGGTAGAAGCAGATCGCCGTACAGCTCGATTCGTCGCTTTGCATCTGAAAAGTTAAAGAGTATTCTCTCCTGTTCAAATTGAAGGCGGTAGCCTTGCTGACGATAGGTGTGAGCTACGCTCTCCACTAGGTTTTCGACCTCCCTCTCCTGAGATCGATAGGTGCTTCGCCAAATGGGAAGATTAATCGACACGAATGCCATCACTGGATCTTTTCCACTGTCCGGCGTAGCCATTACAGCTCGGTCAGTCTTTATCCAGTCGACGCCGACCGTAAAATCGGGGAATCGCTCTTTATGTACGAGCTTGCGCCGGGCCTCGAGTACTCGCTTTTGTGCATCGATTATTTTCATTTCCGGATTGGCGGACTTCAAATCGTGTTCATCCAACAGCGCAAGCTTCTTTTTGGGAGGCGCGACATACTCCTCAATGTCCGATGGAAGAGGAACCTCATTACCTGCTGGCACGTTAAGAATCGCATTGATGCGTGCCATCGCTGTTATCCTTTTTTCCGCTAGAGTGACGAGCTCATACTCCAAACGATTCACTTCCATTTGTGCTTGAATCACATCCGCCCCGGACCCTCCCACTTTGACCTGAACCTGCGCGGTTTGCTCCAGGGTTCGAGACAAATCAATGTAATCCTTTTGGGTCCCAATCGCTTTTTCGATATAGAGGTAGTGAAGAAAGGCTTCGGTCAGATCCAACCGAAGGCTTACGTAAGCCTGGGCGAGCATCTCTTCAGCAAGAAGAGCTTGCTGACTTGCAACATCCTTTCTGGACGATAGCTTTCCCAGCCAGGGGATCATCTGACCCAACCCAAGTCGAAATTTCTGAGGGCCGACTCTGGTCTCTACGGACTCAATGAAGTGCCCATAAGTGATCTTAGGGTCGGGGAGCCTGTTCGAATAAGCCACTCTCGCTAACGAAGCTTGCCAGTTTTCGAAGGCGGATTTGATTCCAGCGTTTTGCTCGGCTGCCTGATAGAGATAATCATAAAGCCTGCCCTCAGCACAAACACCCTGTGCGGTGAGGAAAACGGCAAGAAAAGCAACGAATCGAAAGGCCACAGGCATTACACCCTTCACGGGTTAAGGTTGATGAAGCTCCTAAGACATAGCAGAAAAATTATTTTTTTCTAAGGTCTGGCTTCGCAGGGACCGATACCCATTTTGAGAAAGAAAGGAAACATCTCCTCTCAACAAAAGCGGCCGAAGACCACGGCGGCGAGAGAGAGACGGACCATTCTGTAGGCTGAGGAACCAGATTCGATTTGTGATCGACCCCTCAACCTAACTTAAACTAGTGAAGTTGAGGAGAGTCCACTATGTTTGCTAATCGACAATTCTGGGATGAACTTGCCGTTCAATCCTACAAAGCAATCCTGAAAACAAAACCTGACAGTGCCATCATTCATACCAACCTTGGTCTAGCCTACGTCCGAATGGGCCGGCATAACAAGGCAGTGCGTTGCTTTCAGCGCGCCGTGAAATGCAATGGTCATCCGCCAGAGGCCTACTACCATATGGGAACAGCTCTGCAAATTCTGGGAAAGCGTAAGGAGGCGATTCGCGCCTTCAGTAGCTACACGAAACTTGCGGGATCTGCAGATAAGGGGTCGGGCATTGTTCCTGATCTCATCGAAAAGCTCCGCAGTGAAAATGAACAATCACAGTAAGAATCAAACAAAACAATCCGCTGAATAGGGTGGGTTGATTAGGTGTCCATCGAGTGAGGCAATTCCTCACTCATCCATGAATGCGGGCTGGCATCGGTGTCCGACGATGCCAGCCATTTTTTTTGGAAGAGCTGCTATTCTTTCGAGCATGAAGTCAATTCAAAACAAATTCGCTTCCCTAAACCATGGGGAAGTCATTCTTATCAGCGACAGTACTGTTATGGAGCTCTACGCAGGGAAAATTCCGCGCTTTGATCGAGTCGTTACCTTGCCACCCGGCGAAGGAAGCAAAATCGTGGCTACGGTAGAGCGCTGTTGGGGTCAGTTGGCAAATTGGGGATGCGGTCGCGATACTCTTATCGTCGCTCTTGGCGGTGGAGTGGTCACTGACGTAGCGGGATTTGTTGCTAGTGGCTACATGCGGGGTATCGAGTGGATTGCTGTGCCAACAACACTTCTTGGAATGGTCGATGCTGCGATCGGCGGGAAGACGGGCGTTAATCTTTCAGAAGGAAAAAATCTTGTGGGGGCGTTTTGGCCGCCAAAGGAAACCTGGTTGGAGTCCGCTTTCTTGGCGACTTTAGATCGCCGTCAGTTTGCTGCGGGTTTGGCTGAGGTGGTCAAATATGGGGTGATTGACGGACCAGAACTGCTCGAACAGATTGAGTCCGAGGTGAGCTCCTCATTTATCCCGGAGCAGCTCATCAAGCGGTGTGTGCTGATAAAGGAAAAAATTGTAGCTCTTGATCCGCGCGATTCAAACGGAGCTCGCGCCCAGCTTAACTTTGGGCATACTTTTGGTCACGCCATCGAATGGGCTTCAGGCTACCAACGCTACTTGCATGGAGAGGCTGTCGCAATTGGAATGCTCATGGCGCTTCGCCTAGGGATACGCATGGGCCGTTCCAGTTGGTTATTACACGATCGCATCGAATCACTTTTGCAAAAGATTGGATTGCCCACTCAGACAAATTTGCCTTCAGAACAGATTCTAAAGGGGATGCGTCGCGATAAAAAAAATCAATCGGGCCAAATTACTTGTGTAATAGCTGACGAGCCGGGTAAGGTATCTGCAAAGCATTTTGTCAGTGAGGAAATTGTGATTCGTGCGATGGACGTAGAAAAGGTGACGGTGTGAACGAAACGTTGGCACGGATCGCTCTAGCAAAAGTGCCGCACCTCGGTGCGGTGCGCATCCGACAACTAATCATGAACTTTGAGAGCGCTCAGGAGGCTCTTCATGCAACGGAAGATGCACTTCGTGCATTGCCTGGATTCGGTCCTGCTGTAATCAACTCCTTTTTTGCAGCGGACTATCTGCAGCAGGCTGAGGAAGAGATGGAGTTGGCGGAACGTAACGGGATTGATCTCATTACCTGTGACGACCCCTCCTACCCGCGTCTTCTAAAAAAACTTCCCGATGCGCCAGTGCTTCTTTACGTGAAAGGCACACTGACTCCACAAGATGCTCAAGGATTGGCTATTGTAGGGACGCGACAAGCGACGATCTATGGGCGGGAAATGGCCGCCTCCTTTGCGCGCGATCTGGCCTCCGCCGGCTTTACTGTGGTGAGTGGACTCGCCCGCGGAATCGACACGGCCGCTCACACCGGCGCTCTTGAGAGGGGACGGACCATTGGCGTGATCGGATCCGGACTCCTCCGCCTCTACCCACAAGAAAACGAGCAGCTGGCAGAGCGCATCGTGGCCAATGGCGCCCTGATTAGCGAATTTCCTCTCCTCGCACCGCCAGACCGACAGAATTTTCCACAGAGAAACCGTATTGTAAGTGGCATGACGCGAGCGGCCCTGCTCATCGAAGCGCCCCTGAAAAGTGGGGCCATGCAGACCATGCGCCGGTCCATTAAAGAAGAGAGGCCCACCTTCGCCCTGCCAGGTCGAGTGGATCAAGAAAATTTTCGAGGGAACCACGCTTTGCTTAAGGCGGGGGATACCCAACTTGTCGAGACAGCTGGAGAGATCGCCTCCTATTTTGACACGCTATTTCCTCAGCGTGCAGTGATGAATAAAAAAAATAATTTGAATTCTACTGAGATGACGATTATGAACGCTTTGAACGAAGGGGAGCGTGGAGTAGATGAAATAACGCGGCTTACGGGATTGCCCACAGTTAAGGTTAATATTCTACTTATGTCTTTACTCTTAAAAAAAGCGATAAAAGAGTATCCTGGTAAGATCTATAAAAAGGCTAGCTAAAAATGAGTAGTAAGGGAAAGTCCCTCATCATCGTCGAGTCACCTGCGAAAATTAAGACTCTGCGAAAATTTCTTGGTCCTGACTTCCTCTTTGAGTCGTCGGTCGGTCACGTTCGAGATTTGCCCGAGCGGGGGTTTGGAATCGATATCGAGGCGGACTTCGAGCCTACGTATGAGACGCTAAGTGATAAGAAGGATGTGATCAAAAAGCTGATCGCGGCTGCTAAGAAGGTGGAAACGGTTTACCTCTCACCTGACCCCGACCGTGAGGGAGAGGCGATCGCTTGGCACATTGCCAACATCCTCCCAGAGGGCACAAAATGTAAGCGGGCTACGTTCAACGCGATTACAAAAGATGCGGTGCAAGAGGCGTTGAATAATCCGAGAGAGATCGATCAGGATCTCGTCGACGCACAGCAGGCACGCCGCCTGCTCGATAGAATCGTAGGGTATAAAATCTCACCTATCCTCAATCGACGTGTTCAACGTGGCAAGGAAGGAACGGTCTCTGCTGGACGTGTGCAGTCAGTTGCACTCAAGCTCGTTGTCGATCGGGAAAAGGAGATCGAGGCGTTTAATCCGGTGGAGTACTGGAACATTGGCACGACCCTTAAGCTGGAAGAGAACGGCAAGACATTTTCTGCGGCTCTGCACTCGATCGATGGCAAGCGGGTCGAGAAGGAACTCGTTGAGGGACAAGATTTCGCTCTGGTGAACAATGAGCAGTTGGCTGGCGATATCGTCGCAAAGCTTAACGGCTCCAAGTTCTCGATCACTCGGGTGGACAAGAAGGAAAAGCGACGCAATCCGGTGCCTCCTTTCATCACGTCAACGATCCAGCAGGAGGCAAGCCGCTACCACGGATTTTCCGCTCTGCGCACGATGAAGGCTGCACAGGGCCTCTACGAGGGTGTTGACTTAGGTAATGATGGTCCTGAGGGTCTGATTACTTATATGCGTACGGATTCGGTCCGTATCGAACCCGAGGCTGTAGAAGAGGCGCGTACGTTCATCAAGGGAAAATATGGCGATGACTACCTTCCGGCAAAACCACGCGTGTTCTCGTCGAAGAAAAGCGCGCAAGACGCTCACGAGGCGATACGCCCTACGAGTCTCGCAAATACACCAGAACTCCTAGAGGGCAAACTCGATCGCGATCAGTTTCTCCTCTATTGCCTCATATGGAAGCGCTTCCTTGCTTCGCAGATGAATCCAGCCGTGTACGATACGGTGTCAGCCGATATTGTGACGGATACGAATCTTCTTCTCCGCGCTACAGGGTCGACGATTAAGTTTAGCGGATTCTTGATCGTCTATGAGGAGAAAAGTGATGAGGATCAGGAAGTTGATGATCCGAAAATTTTGCCGGATCTCGCAGTGGGTGCACCGATTAGCCTGAAGGATGTTTCATCCGAGCAAGCGTTTACTCGACCTCCCGCACGATTTTCTGAGGCTTCCCTAGTCAAAGAACTGGAAAAATCCGGAGTGGGACGTCCGTCCACCTACGCTGCGATTATGAACAAAATCCAGAGCCGTTCGTATACGGTGAAGGAAAGTGGTCGCTTGATTCCTACGGAACTCGGACGGGTCATCGCGGCCATGCTCGAGACAAGCTTTCCGATGATTATGAACACGGACTTCACGTCGGGAATGGAAGATGCCCTGGAACGGGTTGCTGAGGGTGAACAGAACTGGAAGGAGCTGCTACGTGACTTCTGGAAGGATTTCTTCCCTCTAGTAGAGATCGCTGAAAAGGAAGCGCACGTTCCTAAGATCGATACGGAAATCGACTGCCCCAAGTGTGGCAAGCCTCTGCAAAAGATCTGGTCGCGTTCGCGCTATTTCCTGGGTTGCTCGGGTTACCCGGACTGCGACTATACGACAACAGAGCAGGAGATGAAGTTCGATAAGGCGGACTACGCAGAAAATTTCGACTGGGATCAAAAGTGTTACCTTTGTCAGAATGAAATGACGCTGCGCCACGGACGTTATGGTCCTTTCCTTGGATGTTCCAAATACCCTGACTGTAAGGGCATCGTCAATATTCCAAAGGTTGGCGAGGAATTTATCCCTCCGGAGGACATGCCGCAGTGTCCAGCGATCGGATGCGAGGGTCGACTCTCAGCGCGTAAATCGCGCTTTGGAAAGACATTCTTTTCCTGCTCCACGTTTCCCGACTGCAACGTCATTGTTAACGACCTCAGCAAGTTGGCAGAGAAGTACCCCAATCACGAACGTACGCCGTATGTGAAGAAGGAACGGAAGGGCGCCAAGGGCAAAAAGGCCGCTGCTAAGAAGACAAGAAAGAAGCCAACAAAGCCGCGCAACATGCCGCCAGTCGATCTGACACCGGAGCTTGGCGACATCGTAGGAGCGAAAGAGATGCCGCGCACGCAAGTGACCAAGCAGGTATGGGTCTACATCAAAGAGCACAATTTGCAGGATCCAAAAGACAAGCGCATGATCATCCCAGATGCAAAACTCGCAAAGGTCTTCGGAAGTGACGAGCCAATGCAAATGTTTCAGATGACCAAGGTTCTCAGCGGACACATGAAGAAACAGGAAAGTTAGCCCTTCAATTGAACGCGAAGGGGCAGGCCTAGAACTCCTGCCGTATGGAAAACAAGAATAATTGGGCCCCAATCATAAAATTGCCAACGCTTAAAAAAGCACACAGTAGCTGAAACTAGACGACAATATTGTTATTCAGTCAGCTAAGGTACTCAATTTTACTGACTGAAAATTGACGTATTGTCGTTCTTTAGTCAGTTTTGTAGGGGTTATTGTTGACTGAAAATCGACATAAGGGTATTGTTCAGTCAGAGATATACCCTATGGATCCAATATGTTCATCGGTAGAGAACCTGAGCTCAAGCGCCTAAAAGAATTTCGTGGAAGAAAAACTGCGGGGCTAATTGTTTGCAGTGGCCGGAGGCGGATCGGAAAAAGCACCCTCATCGAGCACTTCGCAGAAGGATCGCGTTTCCTTGAGTTTTATGGACTCGCTCCAAGAAAGGAGATGACCAACCAGGATCAACTCGATCACTTTGGGGAGCAAATCGGCATAGCCTTCAAAATCCCCCCTATGAAATTTGATAGCTGGACCGCAGCGTTGACTACGTTAGCAGCTTTCAGCGAACAAGGGCCCGTCATTGTTTTCTTGGATGAGATTAGTTGGATGGGAAGTCGTGACAAAGACTTTTCAGGGAAACTGAAGGGAGTGTGGGATACGAGGTTCAAAAAAAACAAAGACCTCATTCTTATTCTCTGTGGTTCCGTCTCCTCATGGATAGAGGAGAATATTCTTAGTGACAAGGGATTTATGGGGCGCATCTCACTTACCCTGCATCTTGACGAGATGCCGCTGCATGATGCGAATCAGTTTTGGGCCACTGCACCACACGTCTCCGCGTATGAGAAATTTAAGATCCTAGGGATTACGGGCGGAGTCCCGCGCTACTTGGAAGAGATTCAACCTGGAAAAACAGCCGAACAGAATATCAAAGAATTATGCTTCATGTCGGGTGGCATCCTCTTTGGAGAGTTCGAAAAGATATTCCGCGACATCTTTGAGTCACGTGCAAGTGATTACAAGAAAATAGTAGAAGCTTTGGTAGATGGCGCTCTTGAACTCGGTCCGCTATGCGAAAAGCTCGCGATCCAGCCGACAGGCGGCTTTAGCAAAAAGCTGACGATTCTGATGCAATCAGGATTTATCCAAAGAGACTACGTTTGGAGTGGAAACAAAAAGAAGCCTAAGCAGAGTAAATTTCGCCTACGTGACAACTACCTTCGTTTCTACCTGAAATACATCGCTCCAAAAAAAGAACTGATTGAGCAGGGTCTATATGAAAACATAGGGTTGGAGCAGTTGCCTGAATGGAGCAGCATTATGGGCCTTCAGTTTGAGAACCTGGTTTTCAACAATCTTTTGCAGGTTCAAAAGCTGCTCGACATAGCACCGAGCAACGTTTTAAGCGCAGCTCCCTACTACCAAAATCGCACTCAGCGTCGGAAAGGGTGCCAAATCGATCTTCTGATACAAACTCACCATTGCATGTACGTCTGCGAAATCAAGTTTCGCAAAAAAATAGGGAGCGCCGTGATTGATGAGATGGCCGAAAAAATCGACCGCCTAAAGGTGCCAACGACCACCTCAGTACGTCCAATACTGATCTACGAAGGTGATCTCTCAAGTGCAGTTGCAGCCTCCGGCTATTTCACCTCACTTATCCGATTTGATCAGCTTCTCCAGTCTGGAGGATAGGTAGCTTTGGGCTCCGATTTGCATCAACTTGCGGCCGGGCTGCAGGTCGAACTGACATTAGTTAGAGTTTTTAAGGCAGAAGACGGCAGCGGCTCTTGGGTCAGGGCGATGGGCGCTCTGCCTGATTGTGTGCCGCAGTACGGTCTGTGCGAGCTTTTGTTCGTCTTCACTTAGCGCTGCGGTAAGGGTCTCTTCTTCCACGGGAAAGCGGCTTATGACGATGCGGTCGCCTTTGGACCACTTGAGTTTGATCGAGTGGTAGTTGGATCCTTGCTTCGCTCCGAGCAAGGGATCTGCTCCTTTGTGGAGCCGTGCTTGTTGGGTTCCGGATGCAATTTGCCAAAACTGCTGGGGTCCGGCGGTAACGAACTGCAGGGAATTGGTCCCTGCCCCAAGCATTAGGTAACTCACTCGGAATTTAGGAGGTGACTCGTTTGAGCAGACGATCTCATTGACCATTTTCATGAGTTGAATTGGATCGGCTGTGAGCGGACCAAGAGCGCGAAAAAGTCCTCTGATGTATCCGCTATGGTAAGCGGCTCCTTTTACACCCTCCTCAGGCTCTCCTAAAACTAGCGCTTTGGCCCCCTCTGGGAGGTCCAGGAAGTCGAAGAAGAGGCCCGTTAGGGCAGCACCTGGGTGGAAAGCGACCCCTACGTCGATACGGTTCCAGTTAGGTGGGGTCGTCGGTAGCGACGTCGACTGTGCGTCGTGGATCCCTTCTGCCTTGCTTCGTACCCAGTCAACACCGCGCATTTCTTTTTCGAGTCGATCTGAATCACGGTACTCTTTTAGCGCCGCGATGAAGGTTTTTACATCTTTAGGGCGATCTGACGGCTGCGGCTGGAGCGCTTTTCGAAAGAGAGAGTGAAGTCCTTTTGGCAGAAGAGCGATTTTTACGCGACCCTCGCTTGGCTTGCCGATGAGCATTTCGTAGGTGACCAGGGCTAGAGAATAGAGATCTGAGGCGAAGGTCACCGCCTGTGGATCCTGTTTTTGCTCCGGACTCATATAGAACGGTGTGCCTAGAACTTTTGGTGTGGACTGATGAGTGGCACCTTTGCGGAGGGCGATGCCGAAGTCGAGTAAAATAAGCTTCCCCTGATCATTGACCAGCACGTTTTCAGGTTTGATGTCGCGATGGATGACGCCCTTCTTGTGGAGGTAGGCGATTGTCTCGCCGAGACCTATGCTGAGGTCGAGGGCGCGCTGAACGGACGGAGCGCTTCTTTGCAGGAGTTGCCGGAGGGATACGCCCGAGATGTATTTCAAGGCAATCCAATCGTCGCCCTTTTCCACGAGAGTGACCACACCTTTGTGATTCAGTTGCTGCAGAATCTCGCCTTCCTCTTTGAGGATATCGCGGGCGAATTCCTTTCCCCTCTGTTTCTCGGCGATTAGTTTTATAACGACGGGCTCTCCCGACTTCGAATCCGTCGCCAAGGCGAGCCGACTCATCCCGCCTTCTCCCATCGATTTCTCAATGGTAAAGCGCCCTATCTGCTTAGGGAGTTCCCCCTCCTCACCGGAGGTGAGGATTGGTTGAGTGGATTGCTTATGAAATTCTGAAGCTGGCAATGAAACTACCCCTTTTCAAGGACCCGTACTCCCAAGGCATCGCCTACTCGTACGAGTTCACCTCGGCCGACAACTTTTCCGGATACGACCAAGTTGACACCCGTTTGTGGTGTGATTCCAAGCTCGAGAAGATTACCCGCTTTGAGGTCGAGGAGTTGTTGCAGGGACATCTTGAGTCGTCCCGCTTCGATGACCACGTGAAGAGGTACGTCATGAATGTCGATGGGCTTATCGGGGCGTATAGCCGCAGCAATTGGCACCTCAGGTTCGGAGGATTCTTCATAGGTCACCTCTTCTTCCTCTTCTTCTGTTTCCTCGTCCTCGTCTTCTTCTGTTTCCTCGTCCTCGTCTTCTTCCTCGAGGGTGCCCTCGTCCTCCTCATCGATATCAAGATCCATATCGATGTCGAGGGGAGTTACCTCGTTCTCAAGTTCTTCGTCTTCCGGAAGCGTCTCTTCATCTTTCATGATTTACCTTTGGGTCCCTGTCGCCACTTGCGTGATTTGGATGGTACCTTGATTATTCATTTTTCCTTGATATAACGCATTGTTATCTGACGTCAAGACCACAGGCCCTTCGCCAGCATCCATATCCCATCCACATTGATCAAGGAGAAGGCAGTCGCCTGCCTGCAGGGTTGACCATTCGGTCTGACTGAGAGCAACGCGCCCCATCTCCAGATGGACATCGACTTCTAGGGTGACAGCCATTTCGGGAGTGATCTCGGTCGGTTTGCGCGGAGCGAATCGCTCGCTCCAGCTGCGATGGAAAGAGGAGGTGATGAGCGCTCGACCTGAAATCTTTTCGCCTTTGTACTTGAGGGTTAGATCGACGCAAAAGGTAGGTTCATCGGGAAGTTTTTTATGATCAGCGAGGCGGAAGGAGATGTCACCATAGCTCTCTTCTTGGGAGAGAAGGCTGAGAGTCTCAGCAGCTACGAACTTAAGGAATCCCTCGCGGATGCCAGAATCAGGTATTCCCCACGTTTTGGCCTCTTTTGTAAGAAGCCAAGTCATCAGTTGGTCCCATTCTGGGTCAGCTAGCAAAAAAATGACACGTCCATCTAGATCGCCACAGACGACGTCTATGGGCATAGAAGGCGTTGCCATGCCTTGCATCAGATCTTCCGGCTTGCGCCATTGAGCCCCGCCTATATGTCCCGTAAGGCCCTCTATTTCAAAGAGATCACCGGCTTTTTGTAGAATATGCTCAAGTGGGAAAGGTGGGGAGCCACCAAACAGGGGTACGGCGTCATGTTGAAGCAATTGAGCCTCAATGACCTTAAATCCGGGATCTTTTACGTCGGGCATAGTAGTTCCTCTCAGAGAGTGGTATACCATGTTTAGCGAATTTGCTCTACCCTACCCATACGTTTCTATATAAGTATTTTTGAAGGAATTTGCGTTTTTTGCAGTGCTGCCTTATACCAATTCCGTGAAATGAATTCATAAATAGCGTCAGTTCGGACTAGAGAGGCTCTAGGAAAGAGCCATTTTTTAGGGACGAATGTCCCGGCAGATAT
>JBFIDQ010000002.1:0-39208 GCA_041603795.1 Chlamydiales bacterium | reverse complement strand
TCACGATGTCTCGGATCCCTGGAATATCATTCAAGGCACACACGAGCTTTGGATACACGATCACATCGTCGCCAATTTCAAGAGCATTCCCGAAGGCCAAAAGAGCGGCTTCGGCTTGTGCGTCTCCGTCGACCGGATATTTTTCGGTATCCACAACGAGATCGACTTCCAAATGAATATCAATCTCCGTCGGTCTTGAGAATTTAATGTCCACGTCAAAGCCTTGAGAGTCTTGCACCGTCTCCGTGAGGGATCCATGTGTCTCGATTCCCGCGGGCTTTGTGGCGAGTATTGTCTCCGCGATCTCGACATCGTCGCCGCCTTGGACGACCGACTCAAAAGATTTGGGAGGACGTCCGTCAAGATCGGGAGTGATTGAAGTATTCTCAAAAACAATCACCGCCGTGACGGTGTCAATTTGCAATAATTGTGAGCGGATCGCATCCGTTGTGCCGGATCCCGCGACTTGAAGAGAAGCTTCTCTTCGGGCCTTAAGATCCGCATCGCTCTCCACTTCCCTTCCGACGATTGCGTCGAGGGCATTGGACACGCTGTCCCATCCGGTGATCGATGTCTCAATCACATTGAGCGATCCACTTGGAGCACTTAATGGGCCCGCTTCTTCTCCGGATACTGGAATATCCACAAAGGGAAGAGATCCTTTTGTGTCTTCGGTCACGGTCGCCACAACGGGCGTCGCACCATTCAATAAATTATTTGAAGTCACCGTGAGAGGATCCACGTCTTGCTCGGCAAGTGTCCCCTGGAAGGTGATCGTGAGTCCGGTCACATCGTCAATCGCGCCCGAGACGAGGACATTCCCCGCTCCAATTGAAGCATGAGCTTCGAGCACGGCTTGGATCGCCGCCGCATTATCCGAGTGAAGAATCACTCCGGATTCAATCGCATCGAATGTGAATTTAAAGTCTCCCGAATCGGGATCAAGATCGAATGCGACCTTTTGAATCTCATCAATTCCGGCACCGATTGAAGCATCGGAGTCGGTCACAAAGCGAGTGAGAGGATCATTCTCTTTTGAGATTATGGATCCGGTCGGGATAAGAGTCCCAAGCGTCCCAATTGCCTTCACAATGGCCGTGGATTTTGTCGCCGGATTCCTTGTCACACCTGTAATCGATGCCACATTATCGAGATTTATTCCTTCGGCGGTGAGAGGATATTGGGAATTATAAACGGCCTCGCTCATCTCCCACACTTCACTCTCTCGCTCCGCAAGTATGCCTATGATTTGTCCAAATGGAGCATCGGGATCAAGATCAATCGATATTCCAAAAGCACTTTTAAAGGCATCCTCGAGCTCCGTCTTAATATCATCAAGTCGCTTCGCGGAGAAGCCTTGTGTCGTCACTCCAAAAGTCATGGGATTGTCTCCTCAATTGTCACGGGCCCATCTTCCGTATTTACGGTGAAGCGAATTGATGCTTCCCTTGATGATCCCGTGAAGTCCGTCTCAAATTCTTCAAGCTCAATCACTCCCGGCACGTCGAGGATCTCCGTCTTTAAAATTGCGTCAATTCTTGCGGGATCCGGTCGCTTGCCGAGAAGCTCTTGGAAGTAAGGGATCCCTTCGGATCGATCCAAGAACCATTCTCCAAAAAAGAATTTGAGTCGTTGCCTTAATTTTTGCACAACGAGATCCACCGTGTCTTCCAAAATCACTAAATTATTCGCTTCGATTGCAAGATCGTGCGTTGTATCAAGTTTTACATTTGACATATATTCCTCACTTAATTTTACTCACAAGAGTCGCCGGCCCATTTAATCCGGCTCCGACGACCGGGCCTCCCGCATTCGAGAAGGTGCCGGGGAGCACTGGAATGTCAGCCGAGAGAAGCACGATGTCCGCATTCGCATTGACTTCGGTCTTGTCCTCTCCCTTGATGGCCTTCCACATGTCAGCTAATTGAGTCGGAGTGACCGGAGTACCGGCAACGACACCGAGCGCGGCGATTGCGTCCGCGACATTTTGTCCCCATCGATCCTTATCCAAAGCCATTCGACTCTCCTTGATTCTATTCTATTCGATCGATCACTTTTTGAAGAGATCAATCTTTGTCTTAAGCGTTGCGAAAAATGCAAAATCATTCAATTGCAACGGGCCGAATATAGTATTGACCGTCGTCGTCGATAATTTGTCAGCCATTTGGGACATCAAATCCACGAGCTCTTCGGTCTTATTCTTAAGCTTTACTTTGCCATCGTCAAAAAGCTCGATCGTCATATCCTTATTTTTAATTGTGAGCGCGTCCGGCTCGTCCACCGTGATCGGATCCACTTGGGAGAATAGTCCCGGGATGCATATCGCGTCGGAGAGTGAGTGCTTGCGAGGATCTTCGGGAGATACTTCTCCACCTTGTGAGATCCATTTGTCGATTGACCGCTCTATAAACACAATGAGGACACCGTCTCCCTTCTTGATCGGGAGGTGGATCCCCGAGTCTTTTGTCCTTGGATGATTCACCGGGACATTTTGAATATTTGGGAGGGACACAAGCTCCCCCGTTGCGTATTTTCTTTTGAGGAGAGGCTTCACCGTTGCGAGCTTTGTGATCGAGCTATATGACACGATCTCACCTGGAAGCGCGGTGTGGACATCACAAAGCCTTGACTCGAGTACGTCTCGAAGGACTTGTGCAAGCGTCGGTGTCTCGATTTTTTCCTTCGCCATTACTTCGCCTCCACTTGGACGACATTTTGACCTTGTCGATTATCGCCCTTATATTTTGCTTTTTTCACAACAAAGACGCCGTCGATATCGCGTGAGATTATCTCAATTTTTCTTCCCGGTCTTATTTGGGGATTAAGGAGAGCCGTGACTTCGATGCCGTCTTCTCTCTTGATTGGAGTCCCGACAAGTCCCGTCTCACTCGTCAATTGGATCGCCTGTCCATCGATCGAGGTGTCTTTGGGGAGGATTTGGACTTCATTATCTTGGATGCTCCATTCGAGCCCTTGCTTTTTTGTGAGTGTGTCCAATTGATCTTTGACAAGTCCGGTCAATGCAAGCCCATTTTGGAAGCTCTCATTCTTAATTCCTTTGACTGTCCCTTTGGCGACTCCGAGCTTGTCGATCAATTGATTAAAGACAGATGTGATTGGAGTATTTGCTCCGAATGATTTATTGATATTTGTGTCTTGGAGAGCGACTTCACCGTCTCCACCTTCAAGCGTGGTGATCCTATCGGGCCCATTTTTGACCGTGCTCACCTTTTTAATATCCCCGGAAAATAAAATCTCCGTGATTGGATCCTTAATAACACGACCGCCGACACTCTCCGGGATTGAATTATACCCCACCTCGAGAATCATCACGGCACCTTCTTGCTCGAGCGCGGATCTTGAAGTCTCATTGAGATTCCAAATCTTCACCTTGCAAGTATTTGGATTGGACTCGCTCGTCTTCTCAACGTCCCAAGCAATTCGGAAGCCATCAAAAAGGATCCCTTCTTCACCTGGAAGACCGACCGTCAATGAGGCATATCGATCAAAAAGGAAGCTCATTCTCCACCTCCGAGCTTATAGAGGAGCACCGCCATGAATGAGATCACGAGAATATGAGAGATGATTCTCAATGCATTATTCACGCCGTCGCCTCCGAATAAAGAAGGAAGTGACTCTCCGCGAGATCTTCTCTCTCGGCATTGTCGTCAAGTCCTTGCTCTTCAAAGAGAAGCATTGTCCCTTGAGGGAGACGCTCGTCCTTGTATCTTTTGAAGAGATCGACATTTGTCAAAAGGGGAATTCCCACGACGATTGGATTCTCTTCGGAATCAAGAATGTCCATAATCCATCGGGCCATTCTTAAGTTATAACGGAAGGATAATTCAAAGAGCTCTCCGTCGAGCTCGATTCTCATTTGATAAGCGGGGAGATCATTCCTCACGGGGATTTGAAGTGTCGCCATTAAAAGAGCCCTCCCACAAGATCAAAAGCGACCGAAGATCCTCGAGTCGTTGCCGCCGATGCCGCCGCCGCCTTTTGCTTGCCAATATTTGCTTTTGATGCCGCCGAATGTCCGGCCTTCTCGTCGAGATTTGCTTCCGGCACAATCACCGTCTTTGATCTCACGATCTTCAATTGCATAAGAGACACGGTGAATCGAAGAGACTTCCCGATGTCCTTAGATCTTGGGATCGAGATTGATTCGATCACCATATTTTTATAAGTCTTAAGCCCGGTCACAACAACGAAGGGGATTCTCTCATTCCATAATTCTTCGAGCTTGAAGAGAGCGTCCACGCTTGGATTTTGACTTGTCTTTAAAAGATTTGATGAGAGAGAAGCGATCCCCGCCGTGGCAAGAGCTCCCGCCTTCCCCCCAAGTGCTCCACCCGCCGCGGTCGTTGCGACATTCGCAAGAGCTTGAGCAAGAGACAATGGAGCCTCCGAGATCACTCCCTCAATTGTGAGAGTCTCCGGATCGAGAGTAATATGATCATTTATTTGAGATCCGTCTTCGATCTCATTTGTGCTTATTTTTGATTTTCGAGAATGAGTCTCGGACACCGAAGCATCCAATTGAAGGACGTCGATTTGTGCCTTTTGACTTCTTCCAAAAACAACGGCAAGACTTGACATGATTCCTCCTTAAAATTCTACTTGGGGACGAGTCGCTCGCGATGTCTCACGCAAAACTCCCCCGAGTGCATCCTTAATTCCTTCTTGGACAAATGGCCCTACTTGCTCCGGTGAAGTACCGGGAGGGACAATCACTTCAATATTTGAATCGACCTTATTGACGACACCGCCGCCGCCTCCTTGTGCCGGAGAATTCCCCGGATCAATTCCAAGTCCTCCAAGCCCAAGAGCTCCCGCGATTCCGGAATTCTCTTCACCGACGGAAAATTGTCTTTTAAAGCCTTCCTTCAAAGCATCGATCCCGCCGGACAATCCTCCCGACTTCAATCCCTGGAAGACGCCGACGGCTGTCCTCACAAGATTGATCATATTCCTCAAAGGAATTAAGACGATATTAATTGCGGTCTTCGCAATTGGCCCCAAGCCCTTGAATTTTTCCTCAAGGAATCCAAATGCTTCCCTGAATTTTTCGACAATAACTCCCGTGACGGAATCCTTCCCCTGGAAGAATGCCACAAGATCTTCAATCGCCAATATTGCGAGAGCGATACCCGCTCCAATTAAGATCGGAATGATCGCTGCTTTTGCCGCCGCGATTAATGAGGCATTCCCCATAAACTTCCAAGCCTTCGCAAGGGTGAAGACTCCTTTTGCGATGGCTCCAATTGCTCCCAAAAACTTAAGAGCGAGGATTGCTACCATTGCTTGAAGGACAAAATTGAGAGCACGCTCCCATCCTCCGAATGCTTGGACGACACCATTCACAACGGTGAAAATATTTTTCATGACGACGACAAATGATTTTAAAAAGCTCACAAGAGTCTTCACAAATTTTTCGAGATTTTGCTTTAATAGAGCACGATTCGCGAGGATCCACCCTCTCATTTGATCGATGATCCCCTTGATAGGACGGAGAAGGCCGACTCCAATTTGATTCTTGAGTCCCTTCACCACGCTTTGAAGGCGATTAAGAGAGTCATTGAATTCTTCGGAGAGTACCGTGTCCGCTTCGCTTATCACAAAGCCGGATTTTTGAGCCTCATCTCGAAGCTCACGGAGCCCTTTGGATCCACCATTCAACACATTGACAAGACGTCCACCCGATCTCCCAAAGAGATCCATGGCGAGTGCCGACTTCTTTGTCCCGTCCGGCATCGTCTCGAAGCGATCCGCGATCTCTCCCATGAGCATCTCGGAAGACTTAAGAGTCCCATCTTGATTTTTTACAGTGACTCCGAGCTCGTCGAATGTGTCCTTATATGTCGCAACACCGTCTCCGGCTTCCTTCGCGGCTCTTTGGAGCTTAAGCATACCCGTGGATAATTGCTTCGCTCCGACTCCACCGATTGAAGCGGCGAATTCTAATTCTTGTAATGATTCGGCGGTGAGCCCAAGTGATCGAGCCGTCTTTGCCGCCTCGTCTCCCGCATTGGCCGTGCTTTTGGCAATCGCAAAAAGAGAGACACCGACCGCGGCGGCGGCTCCCACAACGAGCTTCATTTGGCTCTTGAGGGACTCAACGGAATTCTTCATGTCCTTGAGAGGCTTGTCGTCCACCTGGAATCCCCATCGTGTGACGAGCTCCCTTACCGTTGTTTTTGACATCCTTGCCTCCTAGTCCTTTTGATCATGACTCCATTGTGCGGAGTCCGCTTCGATGTCGAGATATTCATTCGCATCGAGAAGATCGATCAAATTCCATTCCGTTTGGACTTCTCGGAGAGTCCCAAGCTTCGCGCCAATGACTCTCCATATCGCCCAATCAATATTTATTCTCCCGGCATCATATCCGGAAGACTTCCCAAGGCGGCGGCGAAACCGTCTCGGATATCGAACAAAAAATCTTTATAATTGACCTCCACAACGGCGAAGCTCACTTTATAAAGTTGAGCGAGTCCCATTGTTTGGAAGTGTGTGTCGTAATCTAATTTTTTCCCGTCGGCTAATATATGGCCTCCGTCACAAAGCTCTCTCGTAAGTTTGGGAGCCTCGTCTTCATTTAATGATGAGAATAATGCCACGACCGATTTTGAGAGGGCATCCCAATTCATGTCCTCGATCGCCGTGTCGATTCCGGGCTTCTCTTCCTTTGAAAAAAGATCCGCAAGGGCTCCAATCATCCCGCCAATTGAGGGGGACATAAGTCTCGATAATTTGTGGAATGTCTTTTGTGATCTCTCAAGGGGGAATTGGGAGATCTCGTAAGTCACTCCATTGATATTTTTTTTCACAAGCTCTAAGGCCATAATCTTCTCCGCGGTAGTATTAATTAAGTATTAAAATAAATATTAAAAGGGGATCTTTTGACAGTGAGTCCTATGTGACTCTCCTCATCGTGCCGATCCCCAAAGCCGTTTTATCTTTTAATTGCCGCCCGAGAATGTCGTGAGAGAGTGAGTCTCAAGTACCCATTCCCTATTCTCGAGATCTTTGCCATATCCCGCATCGGGAGCTTTGACGATCCAAGCTTGCTCGCAAGTGTGAAGAGAATTCCCTTGAGAATCTCTCACAATCACCGGCACAAGACCGCCATTATTAAGCTCATCCGCTTGATTAAGAGCGGCGAGCACGGCATTTGATTCACTTGTTTGCTTAAGTGTGATTGTAAATCTTCCCGATCGATCCGCACTCTTTGTCCGTGTCCCTTCTCCGTCCGCGCCAATCGTGACCGCAAAAAGATCCACATTCCTTGCAACGGAGACAAAAGCTCCGTCCGCATATCCCGAGACAATATGCCCGCCGACGATCACACTCACATCTTTGGGACTATAATTTTTTAATTCACCGGCCATAAAGCCCTCCTATAATTGATTCAAATTAAGCTTTGACAACACCTTTAATAATAATCTTATGGATCGCTCCCGCAAGTACCGCTTCGAATTCAATATCCGGAAGCACTCTCAATGCTTTGTCATTCGCGGATATATTAAGGATGTCCGGAGCCGTCACAAATGGAGCCGGATCTTCGGCAAGCACTTCCTTACGGACACCTTCTTGCAATTGAGCGGTGACTTCTCCGACGATTGTGTCGATCCCTTTTGTCGTGTAAGGCACTTTTGGAAGATTCACAAGACGAGAATAAATCCTCTCTTGCATTCTTGCATGAAGCCAATCGATTCCACGGATCACGTCAATAAATTCGCCCGAAGCCATCACACCTTCTTCGGTGATATTTACTCCACCGATTGATGTGTAAGTATTTACATTTTGAGCGTGAGCATTTGCCTTCTCGGTTGTTGTAAGAACCGACACGGTCACTCCCGCCAATTGCTTAAACTTCCAAGATACACTCCCCGGATCTTCGGGAAGAAGAAGTCCCATCCAAGCGGCTTCGGAATGCTCGGCATCCACGGCCAATGCTTCGGCGGCTTCACTGTTATAAATTCCAAAAGTCCTATCATATCCAAGTGCAAGCAATTGATCCCCAATTGAAGTCCCGGCGGTCGTAAGAATGTCGGCATCTTCCGAAGAATAACCGTAAATTTTTCGACGTGCTTGAATGAATGCAGCGGCGGCGAGGATGTCCGCTTCGACTTTTGATATCATCGCAAGAGCATACCAATCGGAATTTACATTCTCGATCGCTGCAAGAGCATCCGCAACGGATTCGGCCGTCTCACGGTGTCCGGTGTATAAGACCTCCGGCTTTGATTCTTGTCCGAAATAAGCATTCGCCCAATCCTCAACGAGAGTCGTCGCTCCGAAAAATGCGGTCACTCCCGCAACGTCGGTGAATTGTTGGATCCTTGTGCTGTCCGCTACCGGCCATTCACTGTCTTCGACAAGTACCATCGCCGAGCCGAAGCCCTTCTTTGTGACCGCCGTCGTTTGACGATCGATCGTGATATTAATAATTTGATCTAAGCTCATATTTTCCTCCAATTAAGGTGTGATTACATCGCATTCTTCGACGTGAGTATCCTTGCCGCCGGTGTGTGTGCCTTCAAGCTCAACTGTCTTGATGCTTCCCGGATCGACTATGTCTTCCACGTTGCTTGCATAATTAAAAATTATATCCATTTGTGATCGATCCTCATACTCCGATTCTATCAATGAGGTGAGATTTTGCACACCCAATTCCTCAAAGACGGAGAGTCCGTGTCCTCGAAAATATTCTCGACACGACGGAAGATCCAATGAATCTTGAAGAGTCGCCATAAGATTGAGGGCTTCTTCTCCATATATATTGACTGATAATGTGAATTGTCTTGGGCCGGAAGTGAGCACCTTGCCATCGTCACACACTCTCTCCTCGTCGGCTCCGCTTTTTACAGGCCCGGTAAGGAATCTCAATGTCCCATAAGGACGCTTGGGACGCGGAGAGTCTTGCTCACTCCAAATGAATTGGAGCTTCTTTTGACGAGAGTATAGCTTCGCCCATTTGATGAGCGCATTCCTTTGTGATTTTGCGAGTAATTTATTCGGCATCTCAATCCTCCAATTCTTGCGAATCCATTAAGACCGCGATTGATTTGAAGTGGGGGAGAATTTGCTTATATTCGAGGACTTCATGGATCTCATAAGTCTCGGAATCAATCACCACACGATCGGCCTTCTCATTTGGAGAGAGCTTCAATGTGAAGAGAGGATCCTTTGTGTAAATCTTTAAGGCCTTACGCACCTTGCGTCCGAATTGCTCTTGGAGCATTTCGAGATTCCGGAATGGCTGACATGATCCCTTCATGGCGATCTCTTCACACTCTCCGGGAATATACTCTCCGTGTCGATAAGTGCCTTCGCAATATCGCACGACTTTAATGTCATTTAAGAATTTTGAATTTGCGAGAAGACTCATGATTATCCTCCCATATTGACTTCGAATTGGACGGATTGTCTCGTCCTTCCGGTGTCGATTAATGGATTCGATGATCCTTTGCGTTCAATTGTCTTGGGCTTATTTGGCGGTGTCGCGATATCGACATATTTTTGCCGGATATCCGATTGGATCTTGATGCCTAATATTGAGAGAGCATTACGGACGGTGCCCTTACCTGTCATAATGCCATCAAGAAGCTTCTCCGTGAGTCGTCCCCAAGAGCCCTTCTTCTCATCATGAGTCGACCGGAAGACCGGACGCTCGGGAATATTTGCGGACGGAGCTCCAAATTCATTGATCGTTGCAATGTCCACAATTGTCGGAGGATCACTTGGAGGCGATCCCACTTTGTTTGATGGCTTATATCTTGCTTCGCCGATGATTCCGACTTTGACAAAGGGAGCCTTCTCGAGTGCCTTGAGCTCATTCAATAAGGCCTTGAATCCCAAGTCCTTCTCTTCGGTGTCAGACGTGAGTTTGAAGCTCAAGATTCCCTCCTAACATGTGACAAGGGGAGTGATTATAAGAGATCTTCGACATCTTAAATATTCGGCACCGTATTGCGTGCGGGATAATGCGTCGGGATCGTCCTCCCCCATTTTGTCTTTATATGTGCAAGCGAGATCACCGACCTTCTCGGAAGTGATTTGTCCCTTGCCTCCATTGCCGTCACCTGTCCCGACCGTTGCGAGCATGTGAGCGGTAAGGAGAGCCGTCGCATAATCGCTTTTGCTCCCCCAAATATTTACATTCACCGAATCGCAAGCAAGATCAATGAAGATTTGCAAGCGAGCCGGTGCCGTGCTTTTGAATTCCGGGAATAGGTCGGTCAAATATTGTACTTGAATTGCCATTCCTTATTCTCCTTACTTCGGATCCGGAGTCGTCGCTTCTTCGATTTTGGCCAATTGATCCACGATCGCTTTTTTCACGCTCGACCTTGATTCCATCTTGAGCCATTCTTCGAGAAGATCGGGATTCGCCGTCGCTTTGACCGCTTTTGCCGCTTCTTTTGCGTTGTATCCCTTAAGATCCGGAGCTCCATTCTTCTTGTCGTCGGCGGTGACTTCACCTTTTGCCTCAACGAGCTCGATGTCCCCATCTTCCATCATTGCTTTGACGGTCGGATGAGATTGACACTTCTCCCAATCGGCGTCGGGAATTGAATTCACTCCCGGCACAAGAGTCACTTGGACAGGCGATATCGCCTTGTGATTATTCTTCCCGTCACTCACTGATAATGGGACGTGAAGACAATTTACTTTGTTGTATTCTACAAGCATGAGATTCTCCTTCTTACTGCTTAATGATCAAATAAGTATTCAAAAAAAAGCGGGGATGAGCAATGCCCTCCCCGCCAAATAAAACTTTTAAAGTATTAGAATCCGTCGGCGTAACATGCACTTAGAGGATAATAGAATATCACTCCACCGATTCTCTCGTGAACTGGAATCTCGAATTCAAGTCCCTTCTCTTGAGGAGCAAATTCCTCGTAATCTTGAGGGATCTCAAGAGTCAAGGCATCCTCATCTCTTCGGTAAGCCATCATTCTTCGAGTCGATCCCGCTCCCGCCGTCTCAAGCTCATTAAGCCACTCAATATTTTTGATGTGTGGATTATTTGCAAGGAAGTAAGCAAGAATCGTTGTGTCCGAATCCGATGATCTTGGAGTCGAGCTTGTGAATGTGAATGCGGTCAAAGGAAGAAGCAACGTATCCGGAAGCTCCACACCTTTTGATTGAGTCACAACCGTATTCGCCACGAGATTCATATCGCGGATAATAAGATCGGCACTCTTGCCACTCCAAGGGATCCCCGGGCCATCGGCCTGAAGTACTTGGATAGGCACATTCACGTTATTGAGAAGACCTTTAAGTCCTGTCCCCGCATCGCCAAAAAGAGCGATTGTGTTTTCCTTCTCCATCACACCGCGACGAGCGGCATTTGCCTTACGTTGCTGTAATGGCTTCCCGGCCATTTGAGCGGCACGGATCTCTTGCACTGAATATCCATAAGACATTCCAAGAGACTCAACGGAGCTCACAAATTTTTTCCCCTTCACATCCGCACGAGGCAAGTCACGCGCATAATTTGAGATGATTTTCGCCATTCCAAATTGCTCGAATTGCTCGTAAGAGATTGACTCCGCACCGGCACCGGCTTCGAAGCTTACGGGAATTAATGTCCGGGCCTTAAGCGCCGGGTACTTCTTGTCATAAGATCTTGACTTGACCGCTTCGAGTTGTGTCTCGAAGAAGATCGTGCTCTCGGCGTCAAGGTGTGTATATTTTTTCATTCGATCCTCCTATATGATCTAATTAATTAAGCGGGAAGGTTCAAGTCAAGGATCGCCAATTCTCCGGCTCCCGCACTTGATCCATATTTTGCACCTGGAAGAAGCTCGGCGTTGCCAGCGTCGACGTCGCTTCGGAATGCTCCAAGCTCTCCGGCCGCTGTCCGAACGTAGACAAGTCCACCTTCTACTACCGCGTCCTCGACCTTCACATGCATTCTTCCTTTTGTGAGGACATTCTCCACGTCACCCGCTACAAGTGCATCGCCTTCTTGTGCGTGCTGGTGAAATAAAACACCCGCAATTGCTTCGGCCGGAGCCGGAGATTTTACAGTCCCATCCGCTGTACCCTTAGATACTGCAAGACCGAATCGATGTGTCGCGCCTTCAAGAAGTCCACTCTTCACGTCTCTCGGTGCATTGTCCGCGAGCATCCCTTCGAATGCCACCGCTTGATTGTCGTATGATAATTGACTCATTACTCACTCCTTTGCTTTATAAGCCTATAAAATAATTATGCTTTGCTCATGCTCAAAGGAGCCGTGTGAGCTTCCCTTGCTTGCTTCTCACGGTCAGCCTTAATTTCGGCATCCGTCTTCGGGACATTTTTCTCATCGTCCTTCTTCTTCTTATTCACCGCATCCGCAAGGTGATCCTTGTGAAGATCGGCCGTCTCTGAAATATGATCAAAGCGTGCTTCGATATAAGTCTCGGACTTCTCGTCGACCTTAAGCTCCGGAGAGATTTTGGCAACGACTTCTTTTTTGATATCAAAATTTTCCTTGTCGTCGAATTTTGCATCTTCTCCAAGAATCTTTGTGGCGACTTCGCAAATATTTTGACGCTCTTTTGCAAGCTCATTCAATTGCTTCGCGTCGACCTTATTTTCCTTTTTGGCCTTCTCAAGATCCGACTCAAGAGATTTTTTCTCCGTCTCAAGACTGTCCGCTTTTGCTTCCGACTTCTCAAGAGCTTCTTTTGTGTCGTCCGCTTTTTTCGAAGCGTCCTTCACACCGTCTTTAAGAGTCTTGATCTCGCCGTCTTTTGTGGCAAGAGCATCCTTCACGGCCTTTGCCGCATCTTCTTCCATCTCGAATTCTTTGTCTCCGATTTTCACTTTCATTACATTCTCCTTATCGTAATTGATAATTAAGTCATTATTTGAATCGAGACGGAAGCGTACTTCGCTCCCCGCTCTTCCCCTTGGGACAATTGCCAAATGATTATATCTAATATTCTTTTGACGAGCGTCATACTTCTCTTTGACTCCGTCTTCTCTCTCGAATATTCCAGACTCTTCGATCACATCGCACTCATATCCGCACGACACTTCTTCGATTCCGTCTTGGATCACCTCATCAATTGCTCCACGATCCATGATTGTCGCATGAGTCGAGACAAAAATGCCATCTTTTTTCGGAGTCATGTCCGACACAACGCCGACGGTCAAGCCTTTTGCATTGTCAGTATTGACGAGATCTTTGGGATGTCTTGATGTGAGAGGCACACCTTCAAGAGTCTCAAGCGAGTCCATATTGAAGACATCGTCCGGATGCCGAAGCTCCCGCACGATCGTCCCGTCCGCTCTTTGATATATAAAGACACCGGCACGAGTAGCAAAGACCGGGACACGGACAAAGCCCGAATCCATAACCTTCACATTCTTAAATTTTGACGGATCAAGAAGATCTCTTCGAATCATAAGTACCTCAATTTAATCTTAAGACGCGCACGTCCTTTTGCCTATTATTTTTTAATCAAGAATTGTGGAGATGATTGGCTCGGCGACACACCGACAATTAATGGGCTCACCTGGATGGCCATCAAAAGGAGGCTCGCTCCACTTAAATTTTTGACCTTCCCTCTCCGCATGATCATCCCGGACGCGCTCGTCGCCGACCGTCCTCCAAATATACTCGGACACACCGAGATTTTTTTGTCTTTGCTGGTCAATATTCCCATTAAGAGAAGCGACTTGATCGCGAGCAATGAGATCTCCACGTCGACGAGTGACTCCCGTCCTCTCGGATATTTGCTTGCCAATTGCCTTCCCCGTCTCGCCTTTTTGGGCTCCGCGCATCACGATCCCTTCCACGTCCTCATAATATTTTGTCTTTATAGACTCAATCAATCGCACATTTTGAATCACAAAGAGCTCCAATTCTTGGGCGACAAAAGGCTCTTGGAATAATGGATCCACTCCGATCACGCGCTTGAAGGCATTTCCCATTGCTTCCTTGGAGTGTGCATTGACTCGATTCCCTGTCCGCTTCACCATTGTGGCGAGCTCATTATCCGAGAAGCCTTCGAGCACTTGGGCATCCAGGGCGGCTTTGAATGATTCGATTTGATCGATCCGAAGATCCTTAGAGTCCGGTCTTTGGGACGAGAGCTCATTGATGATTTGGGGAATCCTTGGGAGCACGACCTTCTTCACCGCCGCTTCCAATTGGGCGACATATTGGCGAAGGAATTTTCGATAAGCTCGCTCGACTCCTTTGGGATAACTCTTCCTCGGAGCGGCAATATCCGTGGACTTGCCTTGCTTCTTGCGACGCTCTCGTCGATTCTTAATGCGATTGCGAATGTCCGCATCCACACCATTTGGGGAGACGTCTTTTTTATTGAGTCCCATCAATCCGATCCTTTGCGACTTGGAAGTAATTATCATCCAATTCTATTCCAATAAAGTTGCGATTAAGATTTTTACACGCGACACCCGTCGAGCCCGAGCCCATTGTGAAATCCAAAACGGTTTCATTTTCTAGGGTATAGGTTTTGATTAGGTATTCTAAAAGGGCAACAGGCTTCTGGTTCGGATGGAAACCCCTTTCTTTTTTGTAATTCAAAACGGTTGAAGGGTTTTTTAATGTAGGGTGGTGTTGTTTCACGCCTAGTTTTGAAAAATTAAATCCTGAATGAGATTCGTTATCTTTTTGTGTGGAATGGTTAACCGGATATTTATGCCTAGCTTTTCCACTCTCTGTTCTCTCTATCCTTTGAGGGTAATAATTATTTTTAGGATAACCGAATACAGATATATTTTCATGGTATGACATGGGTCTGTATTTGGCATATCCTATACCGGAAGGTCTATTTTTAACCCATATCCAATCGTACTTATACATTTTAGGGTTACTCATAACAAGATTTGAAGTAAATGGCTGATTGCCAAACAAACAAATAGCCCCATTATCTTTAGTAATTCTTTTAAGCTGCTTCCACATTAAATCAAAATCGATTATCGTATCCCATTTACAAGCCGTCGTGCCATAAGGTGGATCGGTCAAAATCATATCGACCGACTTATCGGGAATAGTTTTCATTAATTCGAGGCAATCTCCGTGCATTAATTTAATGTCCATATTTTTCCTTAATATACTTTAAAAAGTCCTTAATACGATGCTTTGGGACGATGATCCTCGCTTGAGCATCCGTCCATTCATGTCCGATCTTGTATTGGATTTTGAATTCAGCACCTTCCTTGAGTGTCTTATATTTGGGATCGATTCGGATCCCGATCTCCAAGAAGCATGGAGATCTATTCTCCAAATAATTCTCCGAATGTGATTACTCTCATATTTTCCGTGACGTCCCCAATTGCATTTGAGTGCTCATGCCCTTCACCATCTTGAGAAGGATGCCACGCTATCCACCGCTCACCGTCTTCCGAATTCCAATGGTGGAAGTGACCGCCACGTCCGTCCGATATTGCCGGAGACGTCTTAATCCCTTCGAATTCATGGATGTGAGTCCGCTCATTCTCATCGAAGTCATTCTTCATTTTCTTGATATCATCTTCGGTGATCTCGGGATCCTTGCGATTCTCCTCATCGATCGTCGTCTCGTGAGAATATTCACCTGTCCCAAATCTTGAAGCCGTGACTTCTTCCGGATCAAGGACACCATTCCTCATATAAACATCGTCGATCTTTGATTGAATCTCTCGATCCTTGAGGACTTCCGATTGGCTTTGCTCATCAAGTGGATCATGAGTGTATCCCCAAGTATTCGGGACGCTCCCTTTTGTTGGGCCATCGCTTGAAGCAAGGGCATATCCAAAGAATTTGTCATAATTGGGATTCATTTGCTTCTCTTGTTGTCTTCCGACGTGCTTATTCCAATCCTTCTCCTCCGACGTCCCGGTCGCTCCAAGCCCTCCCTTTGGGCCGGCACCGAATAGAATAGTCGCGGGCATCTTTGAAGATGAGGCAAGGCGATTATCCATCTTGTCGAGCAATTGGGGGAGAGGCCCAAGATTTGGAGTCTCTCTTGAGAAGGACTCATCGTCTTGGAGAATGATTGCTCTCACAACGGACTTCACCGAATTGACGAGATCAAGTCTCTTTTGGACAAGATCGTCTCTCCCTTCGGCGAGCAATTGTCCAAGATTCTTCATTTTAAAAATGGGGATTGTGTATTCCGAGATGATTGTCGCCACGGAATCATAAGACATATTCCAATTTTGAAGATCATCTTTAAGTCTTGAGAAGATCGAATCTCCCCAATAATTATTGGCCTGGAATTGAGTCGTCGGGAGCATCATGCCATCGATTCTAAGAATCCTTGAAGCGTGGATCTTGGATCCCGCGAATTCATTCTCTCCGGCTTCGGCAATTGATTGTGTTGTACCGGTCAATTTATAAAATTCAGGAAGACGGAATCCGGGCTTCCTTACGTCCGCTTGGATCCCATTGGGCTCAAGCTCATATCGGTGGAATGTGGCAAGCCAATCGATTGAGCGGATCCTATCGACATTCACGGGATCGCTCTCGCGTCCACCATCATTGATCCCCATCACAATTCCCGCTCCACCATATAGTCGAGCCCAAATGAGCCCTTCGAGATACTTCTCAAAGAATCCAAGTGAGTCCGCATAAGACTTCATGTCAAGACTGAATGTCTCGGAAGTATCTTCTCCGGTGAATGTGGTGCCTTCTCTCATCATATCTTCGGGGAGAGTGGAGACAATTTTCTCCGCTTGATCATCGCCCGAAAATATTTGCTCGGCGTCGATTTGTCCGCATCGCACATAAGACATTTGCGTGGAGACTTTCTTGTCCTTGCCTTTGATATTTAATCCGGACATGACATTCGTCCATCCGTCATTTGCTTTTTTCGCTACCGTTGCGATATCAAGTTTTTTACTCATTCTTTGGCTCCATGATAAGGAGATCGCCGATCTCCAATTCTGCAAATACTAGATTAAAAGATTTTTCACAAATGACAGTGTATTCGCCACAAGGCATTTTGAGAAGAAAATCTCCCTCCTCACCTGTCAATTCTCCACGAGGAAGAGTGAACGTCATTCCCTCATTCAATCGCATCGCTTTAAATAAGACGCTTTTGGAGGCATAGTGCTTTGAATCATTATTGAATATTTCGATAAGTGTACTCATTCCTTAATTATTGCAAGTAAATGTCCGCTCGACAAGATTGCTTCAATGCGCGTCAAGGAGATATAATTGGGAAGTGTGTTAGCGAATGCCGAGACGACAAAAGGAATTGAAGTCTCTCCCGAATGGGAGCCTGAAATATGGGGGACGACTCAAGGATGAGGAATCCCCCATTCTCTTTTATCCCTCGATCTTCTTAAGATCTTTGACCGGCGAGATATCGATATAATATTCCTCCCCTGGAATAAATGCGTCCCTTTGTGCGACACAATCAAAATTAAGCTCCCCATTTGGAGTCCACTTCCAAAATTCCTCATTCTCCGGGGATCCACTTGTGACCGCCGCGAGCTTGTAAGTGTAAATCAGGCCATCGCCCGCATTCCCGATCTTGCATTCTTGACACACGAATTTGCATCTTGTTTTTGACATATTGTCCTCCTTGATGACTTTAAAATGGTATCAAGAAGCGGGATGTCAAGTCACAAGGTGAGAAAATTCTCAAGTGAATCCAATTCAAATTCGGATAAGTGAGCAAGGGCTTGAGTCATTGCGTCCACCATGTCGTCATTCTTCGCATTGGGAAAATTCATGAGCTCTTCCACAAATGCGAGGATCCACGGCTTATCGTCAATCAATTCACCTTCACAAATATCGGGATGCGGCAAATAAATATTGAGGGATCCCCATTGATCACTCACCGCTTCGGCTCTCGCCTCCTTCGACTCTCCCGGATTGATTGGCTTGAGCCCGGAGATCGTCTTCCCCAAATCATCCATGATCGCATCCCCATTCGCTTTTGCTTCGACGAGGTGAGACATGATCGCGGGATATCGCTTCTTGAGTGCTACCATTCCTTTTTTGGAATCACGGAATCCACATTGCTTCCGGAATTGGAATGGGAAGAGATATTTGTCCGCACCGACTCTCCCCCATGCTTGACCGACGACATAATCGGCGGTGGAGCTCTTCTTGAATGTGAAGTCCCAAGACGTGATCTTTTGAGATAATGTCTCCGGCAAATTCCGATAATATTGAATGTCTTCGCGCTTGAAAATATTCCCTTCCAAGGCACTTGGGCGACATTGGAAGAGTCCATTCCATCCTTTGACACCGACGGCTTTTTTGATGGCCTTCAATCTCTTGACCGGATATCGATCGGGACAAAGGGCCTCGCCTTCCTTCCTTCCGAGAGGATCCCGCTCTTCGCCGAGCTTTTGCTCCTCACATATTGCCGGGAGACGGAGCACTGTCCAATTGTCCTCGTGCTCTCCTTGAAGATATCCCGCAAGATCCGCTTCATGCCACGGCGTCATTAAGACGATCATGGATCCTTCGGGCTCGAGTCTTGTATATAAAGTCGTGTCGAACCAATCACGGCACTTCTTGTGATATGCCATTGATCGCGCTTGCTCCCAATTTTTCACAATATCATCGACGATAATTAAGTCGCCTCCCTTACCAGTGACGGAGCCATCAAGCCCGGTCGACACCATTCCTCCACCGTCTCGAGTGTGCCATTCACCTTTGGCTTGAGAGTCTTCGGCGAGAAGGACGTCCACATGGGGATTTGTTTTGATCTCATTCCTCACTCTCCGTCCGAATCCTTGTGCAAGATCCGCGGCATAAGACGCGAGCATAACTCTCTTTTGTGGGAATAAATCGAGATACCATGTCGGCGTCCAAAAAGAGATCTCTTCGGACTTACCATGTCGAGGCGGCATTAAGACGAGAAGTCTCCCGTCCGGCTTCGCAACGCACTCCGCGATCGCTCGTCCTAGGATCACGCAATGCTTGTAAGGAAGCCATCTCCCGCCCGATGCATGGGCCGCATAAGTGTGAGGGAGAGTCCTCCAAAGATTGTCCGCGACACGGGGATCAAGATTCACAAGTTATTCCTCCCGATTCTCTTGTCGCACAATCCACAATAAGCGACTGTCCCGCCATGCTCCACAAGGTGATCATAGACTTCGGAATTATCCTTGTCGGATCCGTCGAATTCCTTCTTCCATTGATAAGATCCGGAATATTGCACTTTGATATAATATCCATGAGACTCTTGTCCACAATGCGGACACGATGTGAAGTCGGAAATATGATGCTTCTTTTTTCCTCTAAGACTCATTGACGTCTCCAAAATCTCCACTTTTGATATTCAATATCAATTAATTCCAGTATCTCGCTTGGGACAAATATCTCCTTACGGACAAGGAGGCACTCATCAATTAGATAGCCCATATATGAGAGCCATTTGGCCTTAAGAATATGAGACATCAAGACCTCTCTCAAAGGACGATCCCCGCTTTTTTCATTCCGTCCATTATCAATGCCGCATTCTTGAGAGGGATCTTCTTTGGGATCGTGTCAAGACAGCACACCTTGAATTTTTTCCCTGAATTGCATGGACACGGACGATTCCGAGGCCATTTTAAAAAGGGATTATAAGCGGAGATCTCTTTGGCATCGGCGATGATCTTTGCCACTCGATCAATATCTTCTTGAGTCGGCTCCACATAGTCTTCGACTTGCTTCACCATGATATTCTCCAATCCGACCTCGCCCACATGAGCCCAAGGTAAGCAAAAAACAAAATTACAACGATAAGCGGTACCCCTACCCCGAGTCCTATCGCCCAAAAAATCCACTTAGGGATAATCAATTCCATTAAATTCTCCTCAATTTTTCTCTTCCAAATTCCTCGACGAGCTCCCATCCATTTGAATGAAGCCAATCGAGCACGTTTATAAATTTTTTCTTCGGCATTTTTCTCACTCCGCGATGTATCAATTCATGGCAAAGGAAGCAAAGGCTTATTCTATTCCATGGATCTTCCGTGCCTCCGGATCCTCGACTCTTGACGTGGTGGAAGCATCGATCGAGATACTCTTCGCCACATGCCACGCATGGCTCAAATGATTGATAATTATTCGCCAATGATCTTCTCCGCTTTATTGAGAGCTCTCCCGATTGCACAATTATTGCAATCCACGGACACATGAGGCATGTGGAGCCCGGTCACTCCGTCTCTTAAGACCTCATAGGCTCTCTTGTATTTTTGAAGCTCCCTGTCCCAATCCTTCCAGCATTGGCACTTATTGACGCTCGCTTCACAAATTGGACAGCATCCCATCACGGGCTCCTTCGATATCCAATTGGACGGCTCCACAATCGAGCTTGTCTTCGACATATATCTCCTCGAATCGCTCTAAAAATTCCACCTCATCGCGGACAAATATTTGGGACGCTTTATTCACATTAAAATAAAGCACGACCGGGATCCAATCCCTAGTCTCCGGACACTTCCTTCTCGCCTTCATGTGGAGGACATATCGCTCCCCCTTGTATTTATAAAGGATCATTTAATCACCTCGCATATTGTCTCGATGGCTTCGAATGCCTTCGGATCGTTTGATATCGCTTGAAGCGTGACTCGATGCTCTTTGATCTTGTGAATATCGATGTCAGCCTTGAGATCGATTGATCTCCGCTTGGGATACACATATTCCATTAATTTGAGAATGAGATTCGCTTTGTCCTTCTCGCCAATTCCAAACATATCGGCGGGCGGTCTTATTCCACGCTCGGCGAATGCTTCCAATTGCTCGAGCTTTGCTTGGAGCTCATCCTCATCCGGGAAGAGAATCTTTGTGAGCTCTCCGACAAGATCCATTCCTTTGAGCGCGAGGATCTCCGAGACTTGGAGCGTCTTTTTATTCACGGCTCCTTTTGGGCGTCCCGCCTTCTTGGGCTCAATATCTTTGGACGTCTTTTTTGCCATTAAGCTTCTCCGATCAATTCTTCAATTTGCTCCGGCGATTCTTCCACTTTAAAAAATGGGCCCTTCTCCATATTGATATTCGAGCCGTCGATTTTCTCATTCTCGAATACTGATATTATAAATTCGGGATCGATTAAGACTTTGGAGCCATTTGAAGCAATGGTGAGCTTGATCATCTTTTTTGACACGATAAAATCCTATTTAATATTCGAGAAGCGTTATATTTTCAAGCTCCTATCATGTCTTATTTTCGCATGAATTTGCAATCTTGAGGAGCGTCGTGATATGCCCTAGATCCTCGGCACTTCTTGGAGACTTTTTGGAAGTTAACACGTCGCAAGTTGTTGTTTTTTGGACTCCGAGGATCTTCGGTTATTATGTATATATTGAATAACTAAGGAGAATTAAATGATTGAATTAAACGAATTAATAAGCCGCTCAATCGAAATGAAGCTTAATTTCAACACTATCTATTTTCTTATAAATGGAGACTATCCCGGAGATGGTGCGGTCAAGACTCTCCAATTCTACTTCAATGAGGGATCAATCTCTCAGCACAACTTTATAAGACTGATTAAAATGATGCCAAATTCATTGGCCTGATCAACGCGACCGCCATGGATGGCCTAAATTGAAGCCTTTTGCTTCAAAAAGGAGAATCTTATGACTTTAATTTTTCATTGGCACAAGGTGAATGCGACGACTTGGGCGGCGTCCCCAAATCTTGGAGCCTATGTCATTACAAAGGAGACTACTCCAAAAGGTGCCATTTTTCGGCTTGGGGTGATTGGGAATAATGGTGTCCACTTCTCAAGGTGGAGATCTTACTTTGACACGCTTAAGGAAGCAAAAGAGCAAGCCGTTCTTGATGCGGGAGGAGAGCAATGACAAAAAAATATGAGCTAAAATTGACGCCGCATAGTAGCAATGATGGCGGTCGCATTGATATGAGAAGGACTCTCGTGATTAAAATCGAGGCCAATTCAATCGAACATGCAAAAGGTGTCGCAAGAGATCTACTAGAGCTTGCCGAGCAATGTTTGGACGGAATTAGGGAGGTGAAAAATGACAAAGAAAATTAAGCTACATTCCGACGCATCGAAGCGGATCCAATTCCAAAAAATAAGCGTGTCTCTTGCGGACGTCTTCTTGGACGGGGATCACTTTTGCACGGTGAAGCTCTTGGATGCCGATCGTATTCAACGAGGAGAGCTCCCGGACGGTCTTCGATATATATCCGATTGGGGAATGATGATTCGCTTCATGGAAGCGGTCGGGGAGTTTGAAAGTGAATGATATGCCGCTCGAAGTAAAGGTAAAATTTATTATTATTGGCTTGTTTTTTTGCTATTTATTTTATCTCTTAATACATTCCATTATAAGCTATATCGTGACTCCTTGCAGAAAGTGTCGCTATAAAAACAGGGAGCACCCGAGCGGATTTTGTCAAAAATATATCGAAGAGCAAGGCATTTTAAAAAAGATAATTTGCACTTACTTTGAATCGAAAAAATAAAAGGGATTGGCACGGATGCCGCTCCCCTTTTTGTCTTGCCGAGACTTGCTCTATTTTTCCCTAATTTTCTCTTTTCTTCATCCCTTGGGATTTTTTGCCGTGTCGAGCATGAGCTCAAAGTCGAGCTCGATCTTGTCGTCGCAATATACTTCACCGCGACACTCATCGCACATGCGACATTCAAAATTGAAGGAATAGAAGGGAATATCACATCGAAGACAATCCCTCCACTTCGCTTCTTCGCGATTGGGGATCGGCTTTTTGATGTCTCGATTCCGGTCTTTTTTGTGAGCCACGCTATTATTGTGACGGATCCCCGGAATGAATCAAGGGATCGAGCGTTGTGCCGGTCTACTCGTCAATGGAGGAATTTTTGATCTCTTGATATATCTCCCCAAGGGATATCACCACCACCACTCCGATCAAGAATGAGGGGAATATACACACCGGGAGATTGTCGAACCAAATAAAAAAGTCTTCCATTATTGCCTCCCCTTAATGCGTATAATCACGCGCTCGCTCTTCTTGTCGCATGGCTGTCTTCTCACGTTGCCGTCCCAAAAGAATCGATCATCCACCCAAAGCACTTCCGATAATTGATCATGAAGGGCTTTGATGTGATTGAAGGTGTCGATCTTTTTGATCTTACCGTCTTTTGAATAGCACCGACTCTCCGCAATGCAAAATGTCGCGTCGATTTGGAGAGTCTTGTGAATCAAAAGCAAATCATTGACTTCGGATCTCGTCCGCTTGAGTGTCTTGCCGTGGACAATCGCCCACATCGCGACATCGTCGCAATATAGCTTATATTTTTCCGTCTTCGCTCGTCCCAATTGTCCGGCGCGTCCATTTTTAATATTCCGATATAATGAATTTGAAGAAGGAGGGAGAGGGAAGTCTCGAATTAAGATCTCCCCTCCTTCAAGAATTATATTATTAATGTGGCACTCCACCGGCATCGGCTTCCGGGCTTCGGTCGACCGGGCCATCGGCTTCTTGATCGAGACGGACTTCTCTTGCTTTTGGAGGGAATCCCGCCGCCGCCGCTTTTAATTCCGGAATCAAGAAGCCTCTCTCCAATGCATCCGAGATTAAGTCTTGAAGATTTTTGATTCTTAATTCTTGACGCATCATGATCGTGTCAATCTTTGCTCTTGATACCGCGTGCATTTTTGCTTCGGCATAAGCATTCTTAAAATCGCCTTGAGTCCTCTCAATAAGATCAAGGGCTCTCACCATTGGATCTTGCTTCGGGAGTCCCTTAAAATTTACTTCCATTTCATTGTTTTTGCTCATCGATTTTTCCTTTGTTGTTTTGCATTATTGCAAAAGTTTTTCCTCATAATTTATAATGGCCTCCCCGATTAATTGGGGAATTTGTGGCAATACACTATTGCCAAGCATTTTTACTCTTGATCGACGAATTTTGTCCAATTTTCCGGATACCCCATCATCCACTCCACAAATGTAGGATTGAGCTTCTTCCCAATAACCGACACGAGCGGCGGCTTTTGACCACCACCGGGATGCTTCTTCCGTGGAGGCAAAGGGCTTCCAGCATCGAAGGTTGTAGGTGTTGGAAGAGATCTCATTTGTGCTGCTACCGTAAGACTCGGGCCCCCTAATTTTGGATTCCTTTTTTTTCTCTCCAAGTATATCCCCGGAGTCTCTTGCACCTCCATTGCTTTTGGGGTAGGCAATAATCCACAATCTCTCTCGGAGGTGTGGTGCACCAATGGAGCGAGCAGATATAATATGCCATTCCGTGTCATACCCGAGCGCCCACAAATCTTTGAGGACTCTCGCAAGCCCGAGATTGCGGAGATTGGGCACATTTTCAATAATGGCATATCGTGGCTCAATCTCTTTAATAAGCCTTTTAAATTCCTTCCATAGTCCACTTCTCTCTCCTTTGATGCCGACTTTTTTCCCGGCGACTGATATGTCTTGACAAGGGAATCCACCGCAAATGACATCAATTGGCGTCCCTCTCTCGCTCCATTTTAATTTTTTCACATCGTCAAATATTGGGACGTCCGGCCAATGTTTTTTTAATACTTTTTGGCAATTTTGATCCATTTCACAAAAGGCGATCGTCTTCATTCCGGCCCGCTCAAGCCCAAGAGAAAATCCACCTATTCCAGAAAAAAGATCGAGCACATTCATTTTCTCCATGACGCGACTCAAAACGGAACGTCATCGACAGTGAACGACTCGTCGAGCTTTTGATTTGCGGGAGAGTCGTGATCGAAGCCTTTTGATTGGGCTTGTCCCGGCTCTTTGCCTCCGATGAATTGCATCACATAAGCATTCACTTCGGTGGAATATCTCTTCTCCCCATTCTTCTCATAAGTGCTCGTCTTGAGCTCTCCTTCAAAATACACTTGGGATCCTTTTTTGAGATATTGATTCGCGAGCTCGGCGGTCTTCTCCCAGCAAGTAATTTTGATCCATTCCGTGTGCTCACCTTTTTTTGTCTTCTTGGACACCGCGACGGACATCTTGCAATAAGGTGTCCCCAATGTGGTGTAATCCAATTTGGGATCTTGTCCCAATCGTCCCAAGACGATCACTTTATTCACTCCACTCATTTCATTCTCCTTGCTTTTTTAATGCTCATTTTCTTGCTCCTTTGTTGAATAGTCTGGAATCCATTTATTTAATATCGAGAGAGTCGCCGTCCCAAATCGACGCGACGTCTCACTCAATTCTTTGATGATTTTTAACATGTTTTTGAGAGTGTCCAATTCCTCAATCGTGAATTGATCGGACTTGATCACGTCCGGGCTCGATTGGATCGTCTCGACGAGAGCCTCATATTTCGCTTTTAAGCCGTCGACAATTGAGTCCGAGTAATCATTCAAGTCGGACAATTTGAGAAGGAATGAGAGCTCATTCTCGCCCAAATCGCGCCATTTTTTAAGCTCCCTCAAAGTCATGGTGGATTTGAGGGCCTCCTTCTCCTTGTCGAGATCCCAAATGCCACACTCATTGATCGAGTCAATCCCGCCGATGATTCGATCTTGGGGATCCGCTTCGGCGCGGCGATATGCTCGAAGCTTCAAAATGAGATCTTCGACCTTCTCTTTGTCGCGAAGACATATCGGAGCGCGTCCATTATTAAAATGAATTGAATACGCTCCGGAATCCATTTGATTGATATCTTCGATGTGTCTCATCTCAATTTTGCTCATAGTCGATTCCTTTTTGAAAATGCTTCTTTGAATTCTTTGAATGGGAGCTCGAGATCTTTGACATAGGCATTCTTCTCTTTTGAATAAATCAATCGGAAGAGTTTATTCGCGACTTGATGCTTCCTTGATTTTCTTACTCGTATCGTCGGGAAGACGTGATCGTCAATCTCAAATCTTTGGAAGATGTATAAATATGGCGCGAGATTTGCGATCGATTTGGATCCCCGGATGTCGGTATCTTCGATAAGTCTTGCCGCCGAATCCGTCACGTCCGCTCTCGTGTGAGCAATTATAAGCACGGGAATGTCGGTGGACTCATGGAGCTCTTTGATCTTCCACGCCATTGCATCTTGCTCGTTTGGACGGAGGCCCATATACATTCGACTCGTTGTGATATTGTCGAAGAAGACGGCCCTAGGATTTAAAGCTTTGACCGTCTCCGCATATTTTTGGAAGACAGCTTGAGGGCTTTGGACGACATCCTCTCCCAATCCAAATTCCGAGACAATCTTGATATTTCGAGCGACTTCGGGCTTCGGGTAGCTCTTGACGAGTGATGTCACAAAGTCCTCTCGAGTCTCTTCGGATTGCCACACGAGGATTGTGTGCTCATCCGCGGAGTCGAGAATTATCTTCCGGACGACGGTGGACTTCCCGGATCCGGATGTCCCAAGGAATAAATGCACGCATCCAGGACGGAGCCCATTGTGTGCTCGAATGAATTCGAATCCGCTTTTGATATATTCATGCGCATTCTCTTCGGCGATATCTTTGAGCTCGTTGTGGCTCATGTGTGCGTCTTGGATCTTATTCATTCGATAATCCCCCGTGATCTTCGAAGATTTTAAGTAAATCATCCGGAGCTTCATTCTTTTTTGACGCTTGAAGGTATCCCTCGAATTTTGTCGAGAAGAGTGTATCCGGCTGCAAGTATTGGCTCCATTTGGGATCGTGATTCCATTCTTTGCATTTGAAGTCAATCACGGCTTTGAAGTCTTCGAGAGAATAATCTTCTTGAGCCCTTGCATTAATTTTCTTAATTGTGGATTTTGAATTGGGCTTGAATGTCTTCCTGGTTTTTTCATTGAGATAATTGACGACATCCGTCACAAGAGATGAGGGAGCGGCGGCGGGAGTCGGCTCCTTCTTACTCTTATTCTTATTCTTATTCTTATTCTTAGGCACGGTCGTGGCGCGGTCGTGGCGCGCTTTTTTAAAGTCTCTACTTTTTAATTCCAACAAGATAGGTGCACTTACTTTATAAGAGCTATCCTCTTTAATAATTTTAATACCGGATAGTAAGCCGATAGCTACCAGGTAGTTATCCAGTTTATACCCGGATCTAATGCGTAAGATATCTCGAATCACTCTTTTACTTATTTTAAAATCGGTCGATTCTCCGTCAAAATTCTCGCACAAGAATTCCAAAAATCTCCAATATCGCCCGTAACCTTCGAAGCCAAATTTGTCGATGATTGTCGATAATCCCAAATTGTGTGTTGCATTTGAATAGTGCTTAAACCACTTCAAGACGTCCCCTAAAAAAGATTTTTACTCTTATTTTAATGGACTTTATAATTCGGATTGAATATATTTAGGCCACTTCAAAAAAAATAAGAAGCCCTAGATTAAGGAATTAAATCTCCCGAGTCTAGGGCTTTTTTTTGTGCTTTAAATCAATTTAATTCTTGCTTAAAAATCTCGTGAGAAAAATCATCTCTTATCATCGATTGGGATATAAACATCCCTTGCTTGATTGTGTCTTCAATGATCTCGCCCATAAGTAAATGAGCTCCGTCAATATTCATTTTTGATATTGCCTTGCGATATCCTTGAGCTCCGTCAATATATCCGGCAAGGAAGAATGCCATTAAGTCGGCGTATTGTCTTGGATGCAATTCACTTGCGGTCGGATAGGCCTTCTTCACAAGCTCTTTGAATTCAATCAATGCTGTCTTTGTCTCAAATTCCATTATTTTTCCTTTTTGAATTTTTCCGTGAGATCTTGTGATCCCTCGCTTTGCTCTTTTGCGTAATCGAACCAATCACCGGGCTTTGACATCCCGTCCCTTAGTGAGACAAAGATCTTTTTAAGACTGACAAAATCCGCTTCCGACATTGCTTCGATATTTTTTTGGATCCGCTTGGAGATCATCTCTTGCGTGATTCCGGACTTCTCAAAATGGGCGATCATTCCGGCGACACGATCCGCAAATGGAGTCCCGTCTCCCTTTTGGAGAGTCTTTGTGCAAGCCTCCGTGGCTTCTTCCATGACGTCTTGAGGGATCACGGCAAGGATGCAAGCACGCAATCGTCGAGCTCCAAAATTGGCGGTGAGCTCGTAAATGTCGCGGGGATCCGTGAGAGTCTTCACTCCCTTCCGAGTGTGTCTCTTGTGTGGAATTTTAAAGGATTTTGTCGAGAGAGTATTTGTCTCGAGATCCCAACAAAAAGCCTCCATTGCCGACTCTCCACCTTCTTGAGATATTTCACGGATCCCATATTGCAAATTCCCCCAATACTTTGCCGCGGCTTCGGCGAGTCTTATTGATGGCCCGGTGATATCGGATCCACCACGGGCATAGGAATACATCGAAGACTCGGCGAGCTTTGTCCTCTCGCAAGCCTTAAGGATTTTTTTGAGTGCGAGATCCTCGTCTCTTGGGAATCGCTTCGCCGAGACGATCATCCCTTGCATTCGGGACACCTCTCGGGCGACGTCCGGGCTCATATCCTGTCCGGGAATATTGTGCTCGAGAGCTTGACCTTGTGGAAGATTCGCATTATTTTCTTGATTGCTCATTGATGAGTCTCCTTTGTGAGATTTGTTGAATGGAAAAAAGGGGATCTCACGATCCCTTTTTTTTGTCAAAATTGATCATAATTCTCGATATTCTTCGATATCCATTAAAATGTCCCGATCCGATTCAAATTCTCCACTCTCTCTTTTGATGAGAAAATTCCTCCGATTGCGGTACTTCTTTGGGGATTTTGGGGACGGCATCTCAATCTTCCCGACACAAGTGAAGGGACTCCAATCGGATCCCTTGAATTGATATTCCTTGCCGAGCTCGAGCTTTGAGATGTCGAGTTTTTGCCATCCACCCATTACTCTTCCCGGTTGAATGCCCAAGCCGGGAGATTCATGTCGATCACTTCGAGAGCATATCCTCCCCAAGCGGATCCATTTTCTTGCTTCTCTTTGCGATAGGCGGCAAAGGTGGAGAGTGCCTTCTTCCATTTGGATTCACCGACTTCCAGGGAAGCGTCGTCCAATCGATAGACCGCGACATTCCAAGGAGCCTTCTTCTCGACGGATCCGATCACGTTGTGCTTTGGAGCCTTGCCGGTGACGAGTGTAACCACATGAGAATAAAAAGACATTTGGCGATGATACTCGAAATTTGCAACGGACTTTTGGAATTGGAAGAATGAAGCGTCGACGGTGCTCTTCATGTCGAGATTTATATCGCCATTATTGTGAAGGAAGTCGGTCTTGCATTTGATTGGGACTCCCGTCTCCGGATCCACGGCAAGGAATACATCTTCGGCGACTCCACCTTGAAGCATCTCGGAGAGGATCGGATGCTCTTTGCATCGCTTGGACATCCCTCGAAGATTGACGAGATCCTCGATCGCAAGGATCGTCTTATCTTGGGCGTGCTCGAGAGTCCAAGCTTCTTCTTGGGATTTTTTAGTGACGGCGGGAGTCGGCTTAAATTTGGGCATGTCCTTCTTGTCGGCTTCGGGATTCTTTGCGATCCACTCCTCATCCTTCGCCTTCTTTGTGACTCCGGGGATCCCCGCAAAGTCCGGCATCTCGATCCAGTTGGCATCGAAGAGATGTGGCTCAAGAATGATCTCATGGAATGCGCTCCCAAATATAAGAGCGGATGTCGGCTCCGACGGATTGATTCTCGACTCAAAGAAGTGCTCGATTGACCGATTAAGTCTTCCGAGATCGGTGTTCGATAAGTGTGCGAGCCTCCGATGATATACTTCATTTGGGACTCCACGGAATCTTCCGGTGAGTGGTGTTGTGCCATTTGCCGCGTCGACAAATTCTTCGATTGTGTAAGATTTTTGCGCAAGTGTGCCGTCGGGATTGACGGCGAAAATTTTGCTCATTTTTTCGCTCCTTAGTTGAATGGAGCGAATTAAATATCAGTGTGTCATTAAGGAGTCAATGCGGATTAAAGTCTTGATATAATTTCAAGAGCTTCCACAAATTGCACGATCCTCGTCTCCGTCCCCATCGAGATCTCAAGCTCAAAAGACGCGCCTTCGGATGTCGCCATCGCACTCGTGTCAGTGTCCGAGAGATTGACAGTCACCTTGCCGAGCTCGGCGGGGGCATTGATCGTCACATCTCCACCGATCTTCTCGATATTTGTGCCGTCCGCGGCTTTGAAAATTGCCTTGTCAGCCGCCCATCCGGTGAGATCAAAATTCTCTCCCGAATTCTCATCCACAAGATTGAGGACAAGATCTCGATCTTCCCCTTGAATGATTTTAATTTTGTCCGCTCTTTTGCACTTGCTCATATAATTCTCCTATTCACATTCAACGATTCCGATTAATTCTTGGGAGTCAAAATCCCCTTTAAGCACGGGAGCGATATCCACTCTCCCAATCAAATTCACAATCTCAATTCTTCCCCGAAGATCTTCGGATCCATTCACTTCGCCATTGATGATTGAAGAAGCGACAAAGCCTGCGATCTCCTCATCCTTTTGACCGGATCCCGTCCCGACTCCACCGTCGTCTCGGTGGAAGACTTGAGTGATTGAGCAAAAATCTTCCGAAGGGATTGTGAATGCGGCGTCCTCATATACCGTGAGGATCGCTTGGATCCACGGTCGATCCGGCATTGTCGAATCACCGGTGAATCTCCCACCGCCTTGATCCGTGAGCCCTATCGTTGCGAGAGTGATCTCTTGATCATCCTTCACAATCGCTTGCACATATAGAGTCGCACCTTCCGGGCATTCCAATTGTCCGACGATTCCAAATTCCTTCCCTTGTGCAACGTGACTCATTTATTCCATCTCCAAATCTCATAATCTATAAAACGCCGAAAATTTTCTTGCTCGAGAGGCATGATCGCATTGTGGCAATGATACTCGTCGAAGAAGAATAGTGCGTCGACAAAAATTCGAAGCCATCGCACCCAAAAATATCTCTCCCTCCCAATTGTCCGTCCAAGTCTCGAGGAGAGTGTCTCGTCCGGATGCCCAAGAAGAAGCGTGTTGAGCAATTGATCGAGTGCCAAAAATAAATTGAATGGGATTTGATATATCGTCTTAATATATTCCACCTTTAAAAATATCCATTAACTTGACCGATAATTGAGCGATCGTCATTCCTTCGACCGTGTAAGTCTTCTCAAGGAGGCCCGCTCCCTCAAATGGAGTCCCGACTCTTGATTCAAGGTAATCAAAGAGCCCAATCAAGTCCCCTTCCAAAGTGCCTTCGATTCCAAAATTCACATAAGTGTCGAGCATGGTGATCACGTCATTCATTAAGTCGGATTGCTCGAGCCCGTCTTGTATTCGATTATAGACCTCACCTTCGGCGGCATTCCTTCTTAATTTTCTTGAGTCCACCGATTTTTTGTGGAAGATAATCCCATTCTCGATTTGCTCTTTGATTGTGTGGACGGTGTCTCGATCCACTTTTAAGACGCAAAAATGAGACGATGCGATCTCCTTCTCCTCGAGAGTAAGATTTGCAAATCCCTCCGTCGCGACTTGGATCATTAAATTCTCTCTTAATACTTTATAGTCTGAATTGGACTCCCCAATCAAAGACATTGACCCTTGCCTTATTGTGTGAGTGGGATTGATTGGGCACACCTCGCGAGGCATAAGAGAGTCGAAGCTCTCCCATTTTTGATCATCCTCACAAAAAATTTTATAATTATAGCTCATGCGTATCCTTAAAATTTAATCGACATCGCATTAATGCCCGCCGATTGTGAGCCTGTCCCCGTCCGGAGCATTTGAATAGAGAATACTGCTGGCCCGGTGGGGAGATTTGTCAAAGATCCGAGATTCACAATTGAAGGCACGGTGTTCGTTTGACCGGTAAGCTCCGCGATCACGAGACTATTCGTCTCATCAAATACTCTTATGCTGTAATCGGTCGCGCCTGTCATTTGAGCGACGGCGAGTATTTTAGTGGGGACACCGAGCTCCGTCGTCCCATCAAATCCAAAGAATGCAAGGATCTCGTAAGTCCCGGACGTCGTCTTTGTGTTCCGGTTATAAGACAATCTTATCGGCGAGCTCGGAGGCGCGATGGACTTTGATATCCCCGCATCGTCCGTGTAAAAAGGGACTTTTGTCGTTGAATCCGCCCAAAATTTTAATCTTCCCGCGGCGGGCGTCGCCGGAGGTGTTGCTCTCACCGGGAAGTTAATCGTGCCATCGCTCATAATATATATGCCTCCCCATCCGGTCGAAGCTCTCCGTCGATTCGAGGTGAATGCATTTGGAGCACTTTGTCGGATGGAATATCGATAAGCTCACCGGGCGGGAATGTCCTCTCGATAAAAAGAAAAATATCCCAAATTGATTTTGCGATCTTCTTCCCGGTCAAAAGCGATATAACATTCCTCTCATGAGCCATTCTTGATCCTTATAATTGAATACAATCGTCAATGTCTGTATTCACTTCCGTCGGAGATATTGCGACTCCAAGGAATTGATGTATCTTCCCGGCGTCGGTGATTGGGACAAGTGGTGCCTCAATAATTCCACCGGTCACTCCAAGATATATTCTCGCGCCTTTTGTGAGTCCGGCGAGATTTGCATTCGCTCCCTCGTAAAAAACATTGACCGCCGCCGGAGCGACAACGGTGTCTTTGATATATCCATGAGCGGCTCGACCGTTTGAATTGTCGGCCTTCCTTGCCTTCACTGTCCCGGAATCATCGAAAATATTTACATAATCTCCGGAAGTGAGATTTTCAAAAGAAGGGAGATTTGTCACGTCCGGGCCGACACCGACCGGCATCACGGAAGGATCCAATCTTCCCGCGGCATCAAGAGCGACGATGTCCCCATCATTTGCGACTCCCGCCGAAGTGACGACCGCTTGAATCGCCTTTATTTTCCCCGCTACTAACCTTAAAAAACTCTTTGCAGCCATATTTGCCTCCTAGCAAAATTCGATTGGTTCTTGAATATCAATAAAGATCGCACCGCTCCCAAGAGCATGTCCGATCATTACACTAAAATCGCTTGTCGGAGGTGTGTCCGTAATCACTCCCCCCGATCCCAAATAAAGTGGAGCATTCAAAGCAAAGGAAAATGTCCCATCTTTGACTTCTCCAAAAGTCACAACCTTAATCTTCTCGCCGACATTCCCGGCGGTGATTGAGATCCCCATTGTTTTTGATCCGTCGAATGTCGAAGGATCCGAGAGCTCGACCGTATTCAAATCGGTCGCCGTCACCATTTTGAGCGCACTTATAGTCTCCGACGCCGTCTTCTTGACTTGCGTGGCACTTGTCCCGGTATTTTTTGGGATCAAAGTCTCGCTCAATTTGGATCTCCCTTAAGCTCTCTCATATATTTTCGCACTTTTTTCACATATCGTGCATTCACATATTCGCCTTCTTCATTATATCGAGGGCTCCCCGCATTATAAGAAGCGATTACGTCGTCCAATTTGGAGCCATGCTTGTCGAATAATTGTCGGAGCTTTTTGCATCCGTATTCAATCCCCGTCTTTGGCTCGATTAATTTGGACAAATTCTTTTGATATCCGAGCTCTCTCGCAACGGCTCCCATGACTTGCATGAGTCCGAAGGAGCTCTTTTGGAGCATGAGCTCGGTGTCGTGTGTGATATTATTCATGTCCGCAAAATGGTGGATGTGGAGAGTCCACCGAAAATTTTTCTCATATCGAATCGCCGCCGGTCTTCCCGAGCTCTCCACCATTATCACCGAAGCGACAAGAGTCGGATCGATCGAATGGATCGCCGCTTGGAATGAAATGAGATGCCACGGAAGCTTCATGGCCCAAAAAGGCATCATACTTGCTTCCTTAATCGATCCAATTGGGCGTCGACGGACTTCTTGAGCCTCACCGATGTCGAGGGCTTGGATTGCACCTTCTCGAGGAATTGCTTCCAATCCAATTTTGACTTTTTGTCGACGTCCTTACTCTCAAAATAAAGGGAGAGGATCTTGATCGCAAATGGCAAAAGTGCCGTGATTATAGTCGCCGTCATTGGAGCACCTCCCTAAAAAGTATCTTCTCAAATCCGACTGTAATGAGTCGGTGAATTCTCTTCTCGCCTTCACTCTCCATGAAGACATAAGCACAATGATCCTTCCGGATCTCCAATTGGAATTCCTTTGGGGATAATTGCTCGATAGGACATTGAGGATCCGGGGAGATCTTGACCGGCACATCGAAGGAGATCAATTGAATGAGCCCTTCTTTTGACTGACAAGCGGACACTCCGAGAGCGGACTCCTTGTCCCCATTACATCCCAAATGGCCTTCGAGGATCCATTGTGGTGACTCGAATTCGATCATCGCCCATGAATGCCTTCCCTTCTCGTCATATCCCCCAATAAGGAGGGGACAAGAGCTCACGTCTTCAATTCCAGGGACAGGCTTATAAATATATTCAAAGGCACTTGAGTCCTTTTTAAGCTTCTTCTTTTTTCGAAAAAATCTCCTCACGGTGACTTCTTCCATATTGCTTGCCTTCTCGAATGACTCCGAGCGATGGCATGATTCGATCGTGAGAAGATCAAGCTTCCCCTTGGATCTCATGTGGATCTTATATTCTTTGGCGTATTTGGCGACGAGGATCCCCGTCCCTTTTTGACCATTCACATTGAGCTCAAAGTCTCTCTTATAAATTGTGTCCGGATCCACGGCTTGCTTCACATCAAATGCGGAGCAAGAAGTGAGGAGCAAGACAATGCTCGCTCCCCAAATGGAAGACATGATCTTCCTCATCTTTTATTCCGATTTTTTAAGACTCTTCGCCAAAGCGAGAGACTTGTCGACGACCTGATATTGCATCTCGAGAATGTCCATTGCTTCTTCGATTGCGTGCTCAAGCTTATCATCTTCGATGTCGAATTTTGCTTTTGTGAGAGACTTAAGCTCATCACGATCCGCACCGTCAAGCTCCTTGAGCTCTTCTTTTGCCAATTTAAAGTCGACCTTCCCCAAGCCCATAAGCTCGTCGAATAAGTCCATTAAATGAAGGTATCTCGCCGCGCCTTTGGATCTCCCAAAGTCGTCCGCGACATTCCCAAGCTCTACTCCGAGAGCTACCATTGGCCAAAGATTTTTTACTCCATGCTGTCCACTCATTTGATTCTCCTTAATTAAAATGAATAAATATTAAATATCAAGGCCCTCAATTTGTCTTCTTAAGAGCACTCAAATCCTTATAAATTTGAAGGACATTGCGTCTAGTCTCTTGGACTCCTTCTCGTGTCCTTTGGGCATCTTCCTTCATGGCTCCCATAAGTGCGACGATCACTTTGTGTTGTGCGTCCATTTTATCGACAAGATTTTCTTTGAGCACGCCTTGCTCCTTCTCGATTTTTGAATTTACTTCCAAGTGCTTCGCGTCGACATAATCGATTAAGTATTTGGAAGAGAAGAAGACGCACACCACGACAAAGGCGACTGTCCTTGTCGCCGCATCGAGCTTAATTAAAATCGGAGCAAGTCCCTTAATGATCTCCCAATACTTAAAAAACATGATCACTCCTTATTCAATTTGCCTTAAAAGATGCTCGATCACTTTGTCGCGATCGACGTCACTCAATGGAGCATTCGATTCGAGCTTCGCCTTCACGGCTCTAAGGGCATTCATTTTCGCATCCTCCGCGGCGGTCTTTGCCGCTTCCGAAGCATTATGAGAGCTCTTAAGTGAAGCATCTTCACGAGCTTTTGTGACGCTCTTTTGATTAAATGTCCCGGAATCTTTTGAGCAATACACTTCGAGAGAATCATAATTCTTGATCGCCGTCTCTTCGGTGTCCGTGCAAGATTTTGCCGCGTGCATCGAATCACAATCGTCTTGATCCGCACAAGCTTCCACTTCACTCTTTGTGAAGATCGGACTTGAGAGATCGTCCTCATCTTGAGCGGTGACTCGATGATAAGCACACTCATATCCGCTTGGGACTTCGAAGCAAGAAGCTCCTTCCGAAGCCTCGCACTTTGATTTTCTTGTGTAATTTGTCCGGCTATTTTCACAAGACTCAAGATCCGATTGGGACATATATCCCGCGCTGCAATTTAAGGAGATTGCAAATCCTAATAGCAAATATTTTTTCATTATCTCTCTCCTGTGCATGTTAAAAATATCCTTGCATCTGTGAGTGTTGTCGCCGCATCTCTCGCCACTAATTCAACTAGAGACGGTGTCGGGAGAGCTCCCAAATAACAAGACTCATTATCAAGGCTTGAGCACGTGCAATTGACCTCGCCGCCGGGCTTGAAAGCATTGGCGTTGAAATTTGCTCTATAATTCCCGGGCCCAAGATCGGTATATGAGTCGATCCAATAATCGCAAAGCGTTGTCGTTTGGGATAATGGAGTCCCGCTTGTGCCATTAATTTGGCATTCATGCGTGATTAATCCGGCTTTTAACCCCGTCTCCACTTGCCGAATGACAATCGGCTGGACTTCGACGGTCTTGTGATCGGTCGACCTCTCGCAATTAAGAGTGTGAGCGACACTTGAAGACGTCGTCCCGTTGACCGTTGTTGTAAATCCGATCGATGTATTCGACACGGAAGTCACATGAGCACCATATCCGTCGATACCGACTCGAGCCGTCACTTGACAATTTGGAGCGGCGTCAAAAGTACCGGCGACAAAAGCGCAGGCAAAGTCCCCTGGTGTTATGTTGGTGCAATTGCCATTAATCCAATCGGCATTCTCGTCCGACACTACTCCGGAATTGCTTCCCTTCATGCTGAATTGATTAAGATTCTCCGCGACCTTTGGGACGTTTTGAAAAATTTGGACAGTCTGCTTTGCGTCGACTCCTTGCTTTTGGCAAATAACTTGAGCCGGATTTGAATTAGCGACACCGGTCGAAGCGATGTCCGTCCTATATTCGAGTGTCGTTGTGCTTAATATTCTTATTGTCGCAATCCTCTCGCTTGATCCACCGCCTCCGTTGGCGGTGACAACACATGAAGGAGCAACGGTAAATAACCCACTCACAAATGTGCATGTGTACACGGCCGCGGCGTGGATGCAACTTCCGTCGATAAAATCGGCACTCTCGGTCAACACATTGCCGCTTGAATTTAAAGCGGCTCCAAAGGTGTCCGGGAGAGCGGCTTCACTCAAGCCTGTCATATTCCCGAGATATACCTCATCGAGATCTAATTGGGCGGCATCGCCCGTGCATTCAAATCTTATTTTTGCTTGATCGGATCCAAGGGCATCGCATCGAAAATAAATCGAATTTGCATCTCTCCAATCCGTCGAAGCGGAGAGTGTGTCGCTCGCAACGACCGCCGCCGCTCCGTCGAGAATTTTCACATCCCAAAGAGCGTCGCCTCCTTTATACTTAAAGTCAGCTTGACAAGAAAATCCGTCCACAACGACATTCGCAAAAGTCTCAAGATCGGCCTCGTAATATTGACCGGCTCCCGAGCAATCGATTCGAGCGGACTTAAGTCCGATCCCGACATCAGCGGCATTTGTGAGCTCCGTCGGCACAAGTCCGGATGCTGTCCAATTGGAAGTCACTCCGTCCTCGAAGCCCGGATTTGTCAATTGATTGAAGACATTCTTGCCTCCTCCACCACCGGATCCGATTCTCTTATCGACTCCATTTGCATTCCGAAAAAACCACGCATCGTCCGCGGACTTATAGATAAGCTTTGGATTTGCGGCTCCACCGAGTCCATAATCCAATTCGATCTCAACGTCGGCGGGAGATCCTGTCCCCAATTGGAGAAGAGCATTCCCGACCTTTAAAGCTTTATTTAAAGTGAAGTCTTTATTTGTCGCATCAATTGTGATGCTTGGATTCGAGGCTCCGTCTCCGACATTGAAGACGAGCTCCTTGTCATTGACCGCTCCACCGTCTCCCATCTTAAAGACGTTGTTGGGGATATCATATTCCAGTGCCGCCCAAGCAAGGGGAATCCCCACAATCAAGGCTATAAATGGCCATAGTTTTTTCATTCTCATCTCCTATTCCGTAATATTATTAACTTTTAAGTTATTTGATCCAAGATCTTCAATCTCCGTCGGACAATTATTGAAGCGATTCTCAACGATCATGCTTCCCGTTGCCGGAGCACTTAATCGAATCCCTCGACCTCCCGCCTCGTCCCAATTCAAAAAGCGTCCACCTCTCACCGACACATTTGGCGCGGTGATATCAAGAGCAATTCCAAGAGTCGCACCTTTTGAATAATGAGCATTTGATCCGAAGGTGAAGTCCATTCCTTCTTTTGATATGACTTGCGTCACTGTCAAAGTCGCCGCATCCTTCACAAATACTCTTGAATAATTGGCGACACTTCCGTCGGCCATAAGAGCATTGATGTCCGCATGAGTCCCGCCGACACCGACGACATAATCAAAGATCGATTGGAGCCCGATCAAAAGATCCGTCTCGGCTTCGAAGTATTTGATCCACTCGTCAATTCGGAAGAATAAAAAATTCATGAATTGGAATGCCGGTCGCTCGCCTTTGAGCCATCCGCTTAATTTTTTCCCCGCCGTCGGCTCCGTGACCTTCGCCGGAGCTCCGTCCGTCCAATCGATGTGTGTTGAGGGCTTCGCCATATTTTTCTCCTTGTATTGATAATACTATTCAAATGCTCCACCGGCTATCGGATCTTGAGTGTCCCCAAATCCGAGAGCTTCGGTGTCGTCTCCGTCAAATGCAAAAGGGACACTTAAGTCATGAAGGAAGCCAAATTCTCCCCCTTCAAGCGGATCCGTGTCGTCCCCAAATCCCTTCGCATTCCCCGGGCCTCCGGCAAAGGCAAAAGCCTCGTCTCCATTGAAGCACATTATCCCCTCAAGCCTTACGCCGGCGGGATCCACGAGCTTCATTAAATTCGCAATAAATTTCATTAAGTCATTATCGACTTCATTGTCGGCGGTGACGCCATATCCCGCGGGATACCATTCTTGTAAATGGACGAGAGCGGATTGAGTGAGAAGCTTAAAGACATCCAAGACCTTCTCGTATTCACCATTCGAGACATTGATTCCAATGCGGGCGGTGATCAAAATCCTGTAAAAATCATCGTCAAAGCCTTCGCGATCTTGTCCGACGAGCTCTCCCAATTTGTCCAATTGGGCTCCTTCGGAGGCGGTCAAAGTCCGGCTTGTGAAGAGATCGTGCACAACGTCTTCAAGATCTTGCACTTGAGGGACGAGTGATTGAAGCATCTTCCGGACATTTGAAGATTCCTTATATTGCTCGATCAATCGATCAAGCGCGTCCGTGACGTGTTGTGTGTTTTTTTCGACCGTCATTAAGGCACCGTCACTGTAATTCGAGAAGAGTCCCAAGCGGATATCTCATTCGGTGCGATCACGATATTATCATCGAGAGTCGGAGAGACGGCCGTCCCAATTCGGATCACGAT
>JBFIDQ010000001.1:0-42211 GCA_041603795.1 Chlamydiales bacterium | reverse complement strand
GCACTACCGCCACGGTTTTGTTTATCGATGGAACTGGCGATCCATGCGGGTATGTTGAATATGATGGCATGAAGTGGCAGACAAGTTGGGAGGCGGACGGCAAATACGTATCTGGAGATTGCGAAGGCGCGCCCAACCTCACCCCACCAAAACCCGCGCGGCAGTATGGATATGCGGTGTGGGGCTCAGATTCGTTTGCGTGGTTCAAAGAGCCACTTGAAGCTGCGAACTACATTCACGACTTTGGAGGGGATAGCGTCCACTTCCCTATCCCCCGCCCCGGTGAAACGTTGTGCGTGAGGCCGTCGCGGGAGGATGTGCAGGAAATTGTTGACGAGCATTTCCGTCTGGGCACGACAACCAAAATCCCTGCCGCCATCATGGCCCTGCTCGACGGAGATAGCAATGAATGATGATGATTTTTTCTTCATGGAAAGTTGCAGACTTCATGCTGAGGCTGGCGGATACATGTTTGAACACATCAGACAGACTATCTTGAGGCTTATCAAGATAATTGAAAAACAACAGCGCACGGACTACAAGGATAAATTAGAAACAGGTGTTTAGTCAGGACGCAGAGCAGAATGTTCTAGGATCTATATTCATAGACAATGAAATCCTGGACTCTGTATCACTTGAGCCGGGAGACTTTCATTTTCCCGAACATCAGGAGCTATACAGACGCGTACTGTCCTTGCGGGAAAACAAGGAAGCATTTGACGCTATTACAGCCAGTGCCGGCATGCCGCAGGAGGATGTAGAGTATGCTTTGTCGCTTGAATACAACACTCCTACAGCAGCCAATGCTCAGGCATATGCCAAAGTCATTCGTAACTGGTCTATCCTTCGCTCTCTCAAGGCCGTAGGAGTAGAGATTGCCTCAAGGGCTACTGACCCCTCAAAAGCGACAGAAGTCCTCTTATACGCCTCTGAGAAGCTTCAGGAGCTAGAACAAGGGGGTGGTCGTACAAAGCACGACCAGACAGAGCTATTAAAGAGCGTAGTAGAGAGACTGGAGCAGTATTCCGAAGGGAACTATCCAGGATTGAAGACAGATTTTAACGGTGTGGACGCCGTGCTTAATCCTCTGGAAGGGGGATCCTTAACAGTCGTGGCTGGCCGACCTGCGATGGGCAAGACCTCATTCGCTTGTCAGTTGCTGATGAATCAGGCCGTCAAGGGTCGGTCAGTCGCGCTGTTCTCTTTAGAGATGTCCGCATCACAGATTATGGAAAGGAACCTTGCCAACATAGGGCGAGTCGATCTGAACAAACTACGTGACGGATCGATGAACGACAAGGGCTGGTGCTCTATCGCTACAGCAGCATACCAGCTAAGCAAGGTTAATTTCTACATTGAGGAACGAACCAGAACCATAGCACAGCTACGAGAAAAGTGCTTCGAGATTAAAAGAGACTCAGGGCTGGATATGATATGCGTCGATTACCTACAACTTATGTCTGCGAACTCTGCGGAAAACCGTACTACAGAAATTTCCACCATTTCCCGTGGCTTAAAAATGATTGCGATGGATATGGGAATACCGGTGCTTGCCTTGTCGCAATTGAACAGGGGATTAGAATCGCGTCAGGACAAGAGACCGATGATGTCAGACTTACGGGAGAGCGGTGCCATTGAGCAGGATGCAGACAATATTCTTTTCATCTATAGAGACGAGGTATACAATCAAAACTCACCAGACAAAGGGAGAGCAGAAATTATCATAAGCAAACAGAGAAGCGGCCCCACAGGTATGGCTAAGATGTCATTCCTTGGTCCGTATACGAGGTTTGAAGAATGAACTGGATTGATTTTTCTATTGGGCTTATTGTAGGGTATGTTATTGGGAAAGCTATATGGGAGCGGCTTCTTAAATGAACTTTGATGTATATGTAGACGAGGATCCTGTAGTCACTGCTGTAATGCGCCGCTATTTCAGGCGTTCGATGGAAGGCATGAAGAAATATGGTAAGCCAATGACACGCAACGATCTTGATATAATGGATTGGATTCAGCATCTACAGGAAGAACTGATGGATGCTACATTATATCTTGAACGATTAAAGAGGGAAGTAGAATGAGCGTTGAAGATATTCCAATTATATTCGCCAACATCATGGCGGTATTTATAATGGCAATTGTTGCTTGGGGTTTTTTGGAGATCGAAATGATTGAAGGTTTAATGAATTCTGTCCGCAACTGGCACCGGGCTACCGGATTAAAGATTGGTGGTTTCAATGCCGAGATACCAACAATAGAAGAACAGGAACTACGCATCATGTTACTGCGTGAAGAATTCCATGAGTACCTTGATGCTGAAGCAGAGGAAGACATCGTAGATATTGCAGACGCCCTTGCTGACATGATGTATGTCATTGCTGGTACTGCCGTGGCCTATGGTATTCCTTTAGACGATGTAGTCAAGGAGGTGTGCCGGTCTAACGACAGCAAGATCCCTAAGGACGGAAAGGCTCTGAAGAACCAGGATGGCAAAATCATGAAAGGCCCGGATTACTCACCGCCGAACCTTGATGATATTGTGCTTTCCATTTAGGCATAAAAAAGCCCACTATAAAGTGGGCAAGGAGGGGGAGAGCCGGGGCAATGCCCCGGTTTTCTTATAGGGCTTTATAAATATCTTTTAGCTGTTGTTTAGCCTGCCCTATTGATAAGCCATGGAGGTCTGCTATCCACTTAATGATGGCTTTATCTTTTTTATCCAGATCAAAGTTCTTCTTTACTTCGTATTCGTCCTCGGCATCGTCTGCCTCTTGTTTTGTTACGGCAGCTATTTCCTGTTCCGTTGGTTGTTTTTTGTTTGAGAACCATGCGGATATGTACAGATCTCCTGCGTCATCAAATGATAACTCATAATCTGTATTTATATCGAATCCTAAATGTCTGAGTTCTTTTTTCATTATGCTATTCTAACCCCCGCAACAAAAGCATTAGTTGTAACAGCTACACTGGGAGAGTGACCATGATTTAACTGAAAAATAACATCATCCAAGGCCGTTAATTTTGCTATTACTGTGCATGAATTTATAGTGGCGCCGCTTTGGTTTGCACCTTTATCGTACTTTCCAAATACTTTACCAGTCTTGGCCACCCTCAAAGAGAAGTCTTCACCCGTGGTTAATGACGTTGATACGGCGCAATGAAGGTGGAAAAGATAGTACCCCGTTTGTGGTGCGGTATAAGTATCTGCAGCAAATGCAGTTGCAGGATCGACTTCGTTCGCTGTGAAGTGAAGGTTGTCCCATCCCCCGCTATTAACCACTTGGGTTCCGGCTGATTCAGCATAGAATCCAGTTACATCCCAAAATGTAAGTGTCGCTCTGGTGGTGTTGATGTTAGTGTTGAAGTCTGCAAGCAACTCAGCATTAATAGCCTCTGCCAAGGTCTTGACAGGATCGCCCAGCTTGGTTTTAACGCCAGCCCATGTGGCTTGGTTCTGTGATTCTGCAGCACCATCATCTGACGGCGGGCTAGAGTTGTAACCAGAGATTGTTTGTGAACTATATAGACTCATGCTTTATTGTCCTTCGGTTTCAAATTCGCCGGAACTATTTGGGCCGACAATGTTTTCTGCTCTTAGCTGTGCTTCTGTCATAGGGTACACCCCGAGTATATCGGCAAGCGAAGATATAGCTGCCGCCCATCCCGGGAGATTGGCCGGTTTTGCAAACGCAGCAAAAGCCTCAGCGCCTTCTTTAGACATAATTACTTTAGACAGTTTTCCAGGAACTACAAGCTCTGTGAATAGTCTAGCAGCGAATGTTTTATCCCAAGATACGGCAACACCAGACGCTGACTTAATCAGAGCAAAGACAGATGTGCCGCCTTGTTGTGATTGATTGGTAGCTATACGCTGAATCGCATCGAATGAATCTTCAAGGAATTTCTTTTGCGGGGAGCCTTCAAATACAGCATCGAATAATTCTTTGGCGTTTTCATCTCCGCGTATTTTTAAGAATTCCGTAGGCTTGAACCGCGACTGATTAGCGGGCAGGTTGCCCTTGACGGATTTCTTCAGATGTTCTTCGAGGAAAGCCCTTCTGTATGAATTAGCGAATTGAGGATCAACATCACCCAAGATCCGCATGGTCTGCTTGACATCATCAATGTCTAACTTGGTGAACTTTTTCGTAAGTTTTTTAGGTGAGGGGAGCCTGTCTTTTCCAAGCAGCTTGCCTACGGCTGTGTCCTTCAATGTGTTGAGCGGTTCCGATAGAGTGCGGTAATTCTCTCTGGCTTCCCTAAGAACTTCCGCCCCAGGAATGCCTGTGTCAACAGCAACATCAAGATCCTTGTTAAGCGCTTTGAATGCTTTTTTTGCAAATCGCTTCTCTGCTTTCGGAGAAAGTATCTTTTCAAATCTCGAAGCATCACCTCCCGCAGACTGCCCCCATTCTGAAATGAGATTCTTGATTGAATTTAAAGACTCTTTCCCTGTGATGCTTCCGTCATTAAGCATGCGAAGCAGTTCCTCCCGCTCGCTAATTTGCTGAGTGCTTTTATAAGGAAGACTATTCAGTTTCGAGATTCGCTCGCGCAGGACTGCTCGAAAATTATTAGCCCGGACAGCAGGAGCGTTAAGATCAACAAGGCCTTCAAGTCTTCTGAAGTCAGCATCCCATTGCTTCTTTCTTGTTTTGTTCAGACCGTCTACTGTAGCATCGAAAGCTTTCTTTGCCTTCTTGGAAAAGTCCTTGGCATGATGAATCTCATCGATGGTGCTATTCATCATCTTCAACAGTTCTTCATGCTGAAGCTTTTCCAGTCGCCGTATCTGACGCTTAGAGCCTACTCCACCAATGATCTCAAAGCCCTCAGCCAGAGGATCATCCATGACCTGATTAGTCTTCAGCCAAGCATTAGTGTTCTTCCGAATGAAGTCGTCTATCTCTTTGCCGCGCTTAGCATAATCGGTCTGAAGTGCTTCACTGAACTCTTGGCTTACCCCTGATCGGAACCTGTTCAGAATAGAGAACATCGCGCCCAAAGGCCCGCCTATCAATGCAGCAGTTTCCGCACGCTCCGCTCTCGTCATGTTCCTTTCAGCTAAATCTTCCCCGGGCTGTAGAGCAGACGCAGCTTCAAGCGCCGCTATGGACGCAGCATAAGCACCATCAGCTAATATCTGCAGGAGCTTAGCACCCTTTACAGTAACGAGTCTTGACGGGAATGCCATGTAGATAGCATTTTCGCCGGCAAACTCAGATACGTCATCACCCTGAAATTCGACAGGACCGATCTTTAACTGTATTCCAGGACCGAAGGTTTCTTCAATCATGGCGTTTATTTCGGTCAGTTCTTCATGGGTTAGCGACGCGAAATCGTTGGCGTCCTCCTTTGTAAAATAAAGATCGTTAGACGCAGCAAAGTCCAGCGCCATCTGCACACCGCCAGCGGCTGTCTTGGCAACCCCTTTCAGCATCCCAGCGTAGTTCCTTCCTGTCTGCGCTGCCAAAGTCTCGAAAGCATTAGAGACAAAAGACACTGTATCAGGAACTACTGTAGAGAAGTCTACCTTAGTCAGGTTAAACGGATCTGTAGCAATTGATTCTTCCTGATCAGGCTGATCCTGCTGAACCACCTGACTAGTGAATCTGTTACTCAGTCGATCGCCGGCAATCTGATCAAATTCATCAGCCTGCTGGACTGGATTATTAACGGCAGATGAGAACTTCTTCCCAAACCTTTTTTCAGCAATCTGATCGAACTCGTCAGGCTCGCCTGTTGACAAGACGCGAGTATCGCCAGAGATTAAAGGATCAGCCATAATTAAATTCCAAATTCTTCTTCAGCTAGATCGAACGCCTCTTGAACACTGATGTTGCCGCGCTCCTTATGTATCTCTCGCGCCCTGTCTTTTATGATACCCTCCATTGATTCAAGAGTAATAGGCCTCCCTTCAGGCCCAATAGGCGCGTCCAAAGACTCCGCTTTTCCGCTTTCAACATCCTCTATAGAAGGCGCCTCAAGCGTAATTCCTTTTCTCAGGAACCATTGCTTCCTAGCTTGAGCCAAGGCGATGTCTCTCATAACATCGTTCATTGCAGCCTCATACTCTGTAGGCGACAGACCGAAGTTAGGCAGTTCATTCAGGATGCGCTCAGCCTCTTTGTCAGTAACCTGCGCACCCGAAATCTGACGGACGTAGGTGTTAAGCAGCTTAAAGTTTCTACGGACAAATACCGCCATTCTTTCTACAAGCTGTTTCTGCTCAGGGTCTAACTCAAAACCGTACTTCTCAGCTTCTGCGAGAATGTTAATTCCTGCACGCTTGACAACATTAAGAAAACTTGGATCAAACGACTCTTTAAGTTTCTGAGTCAGGTCTTTAACATCCTGAATCTCCACTATGCCTTTCTGCAGAAGATTCTCTGTCGGTTTTGTCAGGTCCGAACCCTGAATGCCAATACTGACTTCATCAGCCTCGATCCACGGGGCAGTCATAGGCTTGCCGCCTAATTCAAGATAGGTTCCTTCTCCGCTAGTAACGCGGCGAGCCATTTCCGTCTGTCCTGTCTGAGGATTATAAACAGGAACGTTGCCTTCGTATGTCGGGTTCTCATTAAGCCAGTTTCTTTCTGCTGTTCTTTCAGCATCAGCAGCCTTGGCCTCTGTATCTGCGACGGTGTTTACAACCTCAGCATTACCTTCAGCTACAGCAGTAATGCCAGCCTTGGTATCAAGAGCTTCCTGCTGCCTCTTTTGCTCAGGCGTGACCATGCTTCCAATAGCCTGAAACTTTCCTTGAGCAATCGCCTGATGATTAATCCCTGTCATCTGAGACAGCGGGCCTGCCGTCTGTGATACCTGAGCCTCAAGAGGTGCAAGCACTTTAGCTACAGCTTCATCCGTAGGCTTACGACCCTCACCACCATTAAGGTAGTTCTCCATAATTTTAGCGGCTGTCTCTATGGTAGAGTCAATGCCTGACGTTGCGCGCTCAATCAGCTTGGCTTGTTCAGCGGCCTTGTGCTGTTGCTGCTGCAGGGCAAGCTGCTGCGAAGCCCTAATCCCAGGAAGACCTCTTGCTGCTGCTATACTCATGAGAATAATGCTCCTATTCCGCCTTGGACGGCCTGCTGCACACCCGGAGCAACCAGTTCAAACGTTCCGCCTGCACTCTGCGCTAACAGTTCAGACTGAATACCAGCAAGGTTAGAGATTGCTGCCTGCCCTTGTGTTGCCAGCTTAATAGCTGCATCACCCTGAAGATTAAGTTCCTGCAGCGCGGCATTGTAAGATGTCACTGTTGACTGGTACTGCTTACCGATTAGATCTTGTTGCGCCTGCAATTCTATAAGTCCTAGCTGTTGCCCAATGCGATTGCGTTCCTGATTGAATTCATTCTGTGCTCGTGCAATAGCATCTGCTGCGAAGCTTGAGCCCGCTACTTTTCTTCGGGCCAGGTTATCCTTCAGGTCAGAGATTGTCCTCCGACTATTATTGTCTACTTCCTGAAACAGGGACTTGCGCAGATCGGATGTTCCCGATCCCCACTTGCTCCGTAATGCAGCAAACTCCCTAGCTTGATCATTCAGGGAGCCAGACATTCCAGATATGATTGCGTTGCGCTGAGGGCTTCCAGAGACCTGGAACCTGTCACCGACTCGGCTACCAGTCAGTCCGCCACCAGCAAAGCCTGCATTGGCAACGCCACGAGCCTGATTAAGCGGAGCCAGAATATCACTATCACTTGGCCCTACAAGTTTATCAAGCAAGTACCCTGTACCGGCGGATGCCAGTCCGGGTATTGCGGCCTTACCAATGTCTTTAAGTAGATTCATGCAGTTGCTACCGTTTGATACTGTGCATATTGCTCGTCAACGAAGTCATATACTGTGCCAACCCTGCGGATGATCTTGGTTTTTGCTATCGTTGCGAACAATTGATTGTTAGTCTCAGTTAACCAGAGAACTAACGCCTCTTTACGAACGTCATTCAGAAACTTAGCCACACCCTCTAGTTTGTTTCTTTTGGATGCCCACCCAAAGAAGACTAAACTTCCTACGTGGATATAGACACCATTGTTGATTCCAAAGATAAATCCGATCGGGACAAAACCATTCTTTGACTGGGCTACTATAGTCCACTGGAATGAGAACATGCTTGTGACAGTTTCTATAAACCTGTCCCTGAATTCTTCAGGATTAAGCCCGTCCTCTATGGTCATTCCGTCCAGCGTGCCACGCTTGTAAGCAGCGTAGGCATAACGAATATCTTCTTCAGATGTCTGCCTTACAGACGGATCCCTTTTTAGGATAGATTTGAGAAGCTTCTTTGGATCAGTTCGCCGCTGAGAAGTTGAGTCCGATTTCGTTGATTTGGAAAGATGCCGAACCTTGGACTGTGACTTTGAGTTGGAGTTCGTTGCTTTGGCCGGGGACTCCGAATTTTTTCCGGATGAGTCTTCCGTTAAAGCTTGTCCCCCAGTAGTCGTCAGAACTCCAGTAGTTCGATCCGCCCCAGTACCAGCCTGCGTCTGTGCCACTTAGCACCTCCGTTATAGTTTCATTAAAGACATTCTCCCCCGCATATTGAAACTCTAACGTGACAGTAACGTCAGTTGATAAACCCCTGTAGAGGATCCATCCCTGCACGTTAAATGCCTGAAGGTCTGCGGGAACCTTAAACAAGCCCGATGTGCGAGACACTACTATGTCTGTAGTTTGGTCAGCACCCGTGCCTTCTAACTTATAGACATTCCCGCTAGAGTCTCCGAAGTATGTGTACTCAAGACCGTCATTAGGGTCAAGCGCATTCATTACTGCGGTTGGCTGGAACGTTGTTGTGTGGGAGGTTACGAACTTAGACCAGGGAGATAGCCCTGTCCCAAGAACTGGTTTGTGGAACACCCATATTTCATTCTGATTATCAGGAAAGCAGTAGACGCGCTGGAGACGCTGATTGTAAACCATTGTCCAGCCGTCATAGGTTTCTATCTGGTCGTTGATGTCCTCAGACAGGTCGTTAGTATCAACGTCACCGAACTGCTCAGTAGCCGTGGCTGATTCGATCCTACCCTGTCGTCCGTAGATAACATCGTTACCAGCGTAGACAAGGGCTTCATCACCCTCAGCGCCTGAACGCGGGAAGGTAGATACAAAGGCAAAGTCTTTAGAGCTTGAGCCGTTCAGCCTGTAGAGGGAGCCGCCACGGGATGATGTGACAATCTTGTTCCAGCTTTTCACAATCCCGTTGATAGGGCGCAGGTCCGGCTGGATAAGGAAGAAGGCATCACCCTCCCCAAGAGAAGATGACGGCCGGTTGTCGTTGGATATGATTGTGTAGTCCGACCGATCCGATCCAACAATCAGGTGAGGAAACGAAGAAGCATTGTCATAGATGTTAGCGAAGATAGCCCTCTCATCATCTACTATGCAATACTTTGCCCGGAAGGCATTGGTCCATGCTGTAGAGCCATCGTTCTTTGTGAACGTGACAGCCTGCATGGTTGTCCCGTCCCATTCGTAGACATCCTGAGCGAGGGCCATGTCAGTGATAAGGACTTTATCGCCAAGCTCCCAATTGGCTTCAATCCTTCCGCGCATCCTTGCATTGGTGTTTACCGTCGCTATGGATGAGCCAAAGTCATAGGCAGAGTCAATGTCATAGACGGCAGTACCCGCCTGTACGGCAAGTTTGACCGTTCCGTCAGCTTTCCTCAGGGATATGAAACCGTTGATCTGAGCAGCATTAGGTGCTGTGCCAACAAGGTCAAAGCCCTTCCTTGGGCGCATTTCCCTGTTCTGTAGATCCAGTGTGAAGTTTTGTCCTTCCGCGCATTCCCTGAGATCAATCTCATCGGGAGATGCCCGTGAATGGATTCCACCACCGAACTTTAGTACAACAGAATCTTCTGTCTTGGCAGGTCTAGGCATAAGAGGTTCTTGGTTTCTGCTGCGTTAACAAACGTGCTGCACGACCTATTGACAGGTTAAACATAGCTTCATCAAATGACTGCTTATGCACGCGCTTGACTATCTCTGCTCCTGCTGGCACGAGTGCTCTAAAGCAAGCATCCGTGCAAGGAAATGAGTCAGTCGCTTCATCAAGAATAGTATCCTTAACGTAGCGCATTGAATAAGCCAGCCCCGCGTCTGCACTTTGCGGGATTCGATCCATGTATAGTTCGCCGTCAGTAGGACGGATAACAGCATAATTAGGTATCCCCGTATAGTTACTAGGAAACTGCTGGTTGACTATCATGCGATGATAGCCTTCCTTGTACTCTGAGATCCAGCGTCCATTGGTCTCGTCTGTCAACGGCCATAGGATCTGAACAAGGCCAGATGGCAGGGCGTAATCCCTGTCATCGGCCACCAGAGTAATTGTAGTCTCGCCTATACTCTCAGGCAGATCCATCTCGGCTGAAGTGAACAACTCATCGAGAAGTTCATTAGCAGCCTGGACGGATGTGTCTATGAATACCTGCTTGCCGCTATCCGACAGAGATCCCAAAAGCTCGTCTTGACGTAGAAGCTGTGCTCGCTTCAGGGTCTCGTTCGTCCAGTTCAGCAGTGTCTTTGCCATGTGCTTTAATCTTCTCGATTAGATTATCTTTGCTGTCGGTACGCTCCATCGTAATGCCCATAGTCGTGCAGAGCTTACGAAGGCTCGCCATATCCATTTCTTCAAAGCTGACAGGCTGCTCAGGTTCTTCCTTGGCTTCATTAAGCAACTTATCTACATCAATACCACTAGCCTTAGCCATGCTCTCTACGAGCGTCTCAAGCTGTTTGATGCGGTTTTCCTGCTCATTAACCTGCGGATTCAATGCTCCGGGGCCAATGATAAATTCTGCAATCATCTTTGGTGTAATCGACCGCACTTCGCAAATCGAGATAAGATGATTCATTGCCATCAACGGATTGTATTCAATCCCATGTTTCCGGAAGTACCGGTGAATCATAGCTCGACGGATAAGCTGGAAACCACTGCGCGGGTCATCCACTTCTCCAATCATAGAGCCATCAATTTTCTGTAAAGCCATACCCCATCTTCCTTTTGTCTAAATTATATTGTAGAAGGAGTAGCCCCCCGAAGGGGGCTATCCTATATCGCCTTAGTTGGCGAGGTTGGTCGCACCTGAGCGGATGCCCCGGATCCAGTTGCCATTGGTAATGGCTCCTGCATGCCAGAACTTGTACGCGACGGTCGAAATTTCATCGAAGGGATCATCCGTACCAGACGGACGCGAGGCGTTAGCCCGACCCTTGACAATGAGATTCATGACGCCACGATCATCACCCGCACGATAGATACCGTCCGTGTGACTTTCGCCAAGACCCACAGAGCCCACAGCATTCATGCCGTAGATAACTGTGGTGTAAAGGTCCGCATTACCAGACGTACTATTAAGGTCAACAGAACTGCCAACCGTAATACCCGTGTCCGCATCTTTCGATGCTTCCGGCGTTTGGACAAATCGTACTGCCTGTCCTGCGCCCTGATAGATGCCAAACTCACCCGGAACCGTGTCAACCTGACCCGCGTAGTTTTGAACACCCGTGAAACCCGTAAGTTTCGCGATGTTGTAAGCTACGTCCGGATGCGTGATACCCCACAGGCCCGGAAGGACCGCTGACGTACCCGTGTTGGGCGAACCAGTGCTCATCGGCGTAAACGACATGGCGCTGTTGTTAACCAGAGTGTTAATCACCTGATCAAGTTCAGCAACAGTAATGGCTGAGGCCACAACACCGTCAGAAGCCACGTTGCCAGCGTAGACAAGCGTTGCGTTATCTTCCGCGATGTTACGTTGAAGCTGGTTAGCGGAGCGACCGGCTGAGATAGCCAGCGTGTCCACGATACCATTGAACGTACCATTCGGAAGGAAAACATCCACTTCTTCGTTAAGGATGTAGAACTGACCGTATTTGGCTACGGTAGCCGTCACATCCGAGAAGTGAACCGTTGCGGGAGTACGACCCTGCCCGTAAGCAGCGTTACCCGTAAGCTCGGCCAAGGCCGTAACAGACGGAGCAATACCACTTGCGTTGTCGGCGGACGTATTGTATCGACGCCACTTCATCGTGGCAGTGCCGGCATTTTTGTCCATTCGACCAGCATCGGTCCCAAGAAAATAAGGTGCCAGAGGACGGGCGTTACGTAGAAGTCGCTGATTATACGAAACGTTTACCGGCTTCTGAACCTCAGTATCGGTTGCAGAAATAGTAAGAGCCATCTTAAATTAACCTCCTAGGTCATGTTGGCTCGCTCCCATGCTTTGAACTCCGCATCTGACATCCTGTTAAAGTCTTTCTCAGATAACGGCCGCTCAGAACTAGAAGCAGACTCTTGTTTAGAAACACGAGAAATTGATTGAACAACATCGTTGGCGTCCTGTGTCAGATTTTCATCTACCGCAGGTTTGGCCAACTCTCGTCCTGCCGCACGGACAGCTTCTTGCCACCGTGCAGGATTAACGTCACGCTCAAGGAATGCTTGTCGAAAGCGCGGGTTCTCATCAGCAAGAACGTTGAGGTAGCCCTGAAGGGCTTTATCTGGAAGATCCAGTCTCGAAACCTCTTTCACCGTTTTAATGGCGTCGTTAACAGCTGAAGTTACTTCCTTCTGCGCATCTTCATACATCTTTTGCTTGACGTATTGCAGCACGAGTTTGTCATCATTTCCTTCCGTGCCGGTGTTATCAGGCTGTTCAACCTGTTTAGGTTGTGTAGCCTGATCGTATTCGCCTAGAACATCGTCCAGGCTTGCTTCTACGTTGGTACCCTCATCAGTCGGCTGTGCCACTGGGTTGGTTTCCGCAGTATCATTCATTGTTTAATTCTCCTTGCTCTCCCGTTAACAAATGTAATATGGCTTCATTTTCATCCATCGCGCCACTACGATATATCCATTCTTCAGCGTTCTTATCCCGAGATGGCTTCCAGCGCGGCAACGCCTGCCTCTGTTGGATCAGTAACACTAATTTGCTGTACAGGCTGTTGCTCAGCAGATCCCTGAGATGGCTCCTCTCCTGCGACGATAACATCGACATCACTCCACCCACCGTTCCGTAGAACATGTTTTATTAGTTGGTTGAGATCCATTGAGGGCTGACCGCCCATTTGGATCTTCATCTGGTCAATGGACAGTGCAAGCTGAGCAGAATTAAGCATGTCTGTACGCTTCTGTTGTTCCTCAGCAGGACCGCCCGCTCCGATAGCCTCGAAGTAAACCTCATCAGGGAGATGAGTTTTGTTCAAGGTAACGAATCCCTCATAACCGGAGTCAGGCAGATAAACTGTCGTCTCCTTGAACTCCGGCCGTGCCATGCGATACTCCATATCCAGCCACTTGCTTAAAGGGCCTTCCAGGGTCGCTCTGGCGTAGTCTACTGTCCTGACTGTCCCCCGGTTAAGCTCAGCCTCTTTGGCGAACGCTGTCGTGTGAGAGACAGTCTGAGCCCCTAATCTAGGAGCGTTAACTCCTGTTACATCGGCATACTGTTGAAGGAAGCCGGCATAGATATTAAAAAGGGCAGCAGGATTACCAAGGCTTTGATGAACCTTGACATCGCCCATCGTCCCCCACTGAGCGCCAGGGAACCACATAGGGCCGCCACGGGAAGCGAATACAGTATCATTTCGGTCATAGCTTACCGGCGGCAGATTATTCAGGGACGCGCTAATCATCAACTGAAGCAGGGCTTCGCAGGCTGCTTTCTGGATAGGCCAGCCCTTTCTCAGGGGAGATGTCGGATAAGCCGTCTGGATGTCTTCAATATGGTACGGAAACTCAATGTAAGAGTTCTGGTGGTCTTTTCGGAAGCGTACCCTTACTAGGTTATTGCTAACCCCTTTACTGCTCTTAGAAGACGCTACAGTGACGATAATACCAGGCAAGAAGAAGCCTCTGGTAGATTTGCGGGGAATGGAGAAATCACCCTCCATCTCAACCAATTCAACATGGCCTTTATCATTGGGTTCGACCTTCTTGATTTGAGACTTAATCCAGCCACCTGTGTCAGAGTTAGGATCGTCAGAGCCCTTCATGGCTCCAATGATGAAGTCATTGTAGTCCATGGTTTTGCAGCTAATAATGGATTGCCCTAACTCATAGCTCTCGTTCATCATATTGGGGGCAGAGTTATCAAGGTAGACATTCTTGATGCTGCGCGGCACAAGAACCGGGATCCTTTGATTCTCTTTGATGATCCCTTTGGCCGTTTTCATGAAGACGGACTTGTTTACCATCCGTCCACGGCCTACGCCGGCACCGTACTTGAATGCTTCTGCGTTAATCATGTCTACATGAGCCGGGAAGTCATACTGACCGTGCCAGTGGTTAACAACGCCATTGACCATCTTGTTGGCGTTGTCCTGACTAATCAGACTGGGTACTTCCTCGGTATCACCCGCTATGAGTGAAGCGAAGTCTACTCGGCTGAAGTATTCATCAGTAGTCAAGGCATGGCTGGAGAACCACATACCATTGGAAGGAAAGAACAACCGATGAGCATCAGCGACCAGAACCTCTAATGTCTGTGATTGAAGCGGAAGCTCTACTTCAGGCATCCACTTCTTCATCGGATCCAGATTGCCGAACTTGTCTTTCTTGTGACCAAGCTCAGGAGTCATCGCTAGTTGGCGATCAATCTCCTTCCACTCCTTCTCCAGGTCCATGCGCTCACGCTTACGCATTTCGAGAACGTCCATAACACGCTCCTCAATATGCTTGTAATCGTTAGGGCCGAACCTGCGGACAGGATTGGTCTTGCCTCCCTCGGAGACGGCTGTGGATCCTTTACTTGCTTTAGACATATAGTTGATTCACTATTCCCGAGGCGATTTCTTCCTTGGCAGAAGCCAGGACAGCGCGCACTCTCGCATCCTTCTTGGCAGCTTCCGTCAATTCAGGGTTGTGGTCTTTCTCGCAGTAGACTGTCCGCACACCCATGTACTTATGACCGGGGACGAACGCTACTGTGCAGTAATAACCTTTTTTCATCTTGTCCAGTTCTTCTTTGTCGGCTTCCTTGAAGGCAACATCATTCTCTGGATCGTAGTGCGGTCCACCATCAGCAATAAGGATTTCCTGCCCCATGTAAGACTCTTTCTTAACGGGGCGGGCACCATATTGGCCGATGAACTTTTCTATCTGTCGGTTTTCAAATTTCATTGCATCCCCATCGAGAAGCCCTGTGAAGGAACATTATTATGATAAGTACCTGACTCTGCATCTGAGGCGGCGTACCTAAGCATCATCAATGCGTAGAAGCTGGCCTTTAATGCGTCATCACCCTTCTGTTTTAATTTACCGTCTTTGCGATAATAGTTCCTGAATTCCTGCAGCCAGGGCTCACAGGTCTTGAACACCTTGAACCTTCCTGTCTGCATTCTTTCCAGCATGTCGTTAATGATAGGCTCTACTGGTTGGCCGCCACCCCTATCCTTGTCATATCTTGCGGACATTCCAAGCAGATTCTCCGCACCATTCTGACGATATGACTCATGAAGGACCGTGCCACCTGACTTTTCTGTATTCATGCCGTCGTGCGGCCATGCAACAGGGATGTTCTGTCCGCGCTGTCGAATCATGGAGGCATGGTAGTAAGCCAGTTCTTTGGCCTTCTTGTAGCAGTCATAGAGATAGACAATATCTGTTTCTCTGTCCCATGCTAACCATGCGCCTGCTGCGGGGTGATCGTAACCAAAGTCAATCCCGCATATCTTTGCCCAATGGGGCGGAATGTATATTGGGTCGATAACGATGCTTTCTTCAGCAATCGTAAAGACTCGGCCTTCACCCATCATTGGAACACCTTTCATTCGAGCTTCAGCTTCATGTGCCGGGTATGTTGCAGCCAGACGATCCTTGTCTTCTTTCTTGAGGTGCGGTGCATCGTCCCATGTTGCTCCCACATGGTAAATTCCTGGGGCTTGGGGGTCCATGAAATGCTGAGTGAGGGCTGTCTCCCCCAGCAGGGGAGTGAGAGTGGCATAGAGATAACCCGACGAGCGAAAGATTCGAGTCTGAACCTCGGCAAAGATCCCTCTCTGGTTCCCGTCATTCTCGTCTGGTTCCTCATCGAGCCAGACGACATCCGGGGCAGCAGCCTGCCACGAGCGCCAACCCTGTTGATAGGTCTTGAATGTCAGATCAGAGAAGCCACCAGATACATGTTTGATGGAAACCCTGTCTACCACTTCCGACATGCCGGCCTGCTTAATGCGTGGCTTGCCGTCTATCGTGTGTTTAGGGATAAACCCTGTTCCTAGTCCGTGTGTGAGATTTGGACCCAGCAGAAGGGCTTGTGGGGACTCTCGCTGCATCTGAGCATCGATGGTTCCAACCCATATCTTAACCGGCCTGTCGTATCTTGCTCCTTCCCACCACTCAGGGTACATGCCTGTAGCATGGACAGCAGTTTCATAGGCTCCTGAGATTGACTTTCCGACCCCGTTTCCGCAGATAGTGAGTCGTTCTTTATGGTCTTTTCCAGCATTATGAAACTCTAATTGCCAAGGTTTGTTTGTCCAAGTTTCCCATCCTTGGGATTTCCACAGCTTGCCATCGGGACAGAGTGTGTCAGGATGACCGTAAGGCCGATGAAACAACAGCTTGTTGTACTTGAATAACCCGGCTATGAGTTCTGAGGTATTGCCTGCCATTCTACATCCTTAGGTTTCGGTCTCCCGTGGAAGTAGACGATTCTTGCGTCTTTAGTTTCCACCCCCAATAGCACATGTTTCTTATAGGATAATATCTGCCCCGGATACTTGTCATCGAGGAAGTCATGTGCATAGCTGGCTATGTAAGCCATTTCATTCTTATATCTGTTTTTGATACGTTCCTTGTCTCTGACGTAATTAAGCCAGATGTCCGGCCTGTGAGGGAACCTTAAAACTCCATTGATGCTAACGCCATGCTTGTTAGGGTCATGCAGCATCCCAAGGCTTCCACGATACTCGAAGAAGTGATCTATCGGGCCTGTGAAGATAGTATCCAGTCCGATTGACAAAACGTTGCCTAGATCAAGGCCAAATACTTCAAGGCATGTCCAGTAGTTTCTTTCTGGCTGTTGAAATCTGAATGTCTCAACGCCGGGGATGTCATGGTCTGTTATGCAAACAAACCTGCATCTGCTATTCTGTTTTACCCAGTCGTTCAACCTGTGAACGTACTCGTCGCTGTATTCCCTTGAGAACGGATGAACCGCATTGTTCTGCGAATTCTCGAAGTACACGCATGCTACTGTGTTTGTTTCCACTTCCCTTTGGGGATAAGGCATCTTTTAGTCTCTTGTACCTGATCGTTTCAATTCTTATCTTTTCAGGGGATATGTCAGCCCTGCTTAAGCCAATCTCATTCCTGCCTTGTTTCTTAACAGGGTTACCTGCGTAGATATATCCTGGGACTAACTTGCCCTTTTTGGTCACGATACTACCCATTCCGAGCATACAGTAACTACCTATAACCTGACATTGATGAACTGAAGCAGAGCTTCCTACTGTAGCTCCTTGCATTACCCTAACAGCGCCGTTTAATACAGCGTTACTGCAAATGGTAACGAAGTTCTCTACGTTACAATCATGGTGTATATGGGCGCCAGCCATAACATAACAGTTATTACCAACAAACGTAGGAATGCCTTCTGTTGATCTTCCTATCTGAGAGAATTCTCTAAAGACGCTTCTATGGCCTATTTTAACGTAGCCATCTTCGTGCTTGCCACGATGCTGCGCCTTGGTTCCTATTGCGCAGTGAGAGGTGAATGTATTCCCGTCCCCTATGATTGTTCTCGGCCCTATGTAGCAGTACGGGCCTATTGTATTGTTGTTTCCTAAGATTGCAGTATGATGGATTACTGCCGTTTCATGGATTGCGTTTATGCAGGCTCTCCCAATGATTCTATGACTGCATCTATTTCCGACTCATCGCCTGCGAATACTTTTTCTGCGTTGACTGTCGGCCCCTCAATCTGCTCCATCAGATCGTGATGCTTCTTTATTATCTCGGTCCACTTCCCTTTAGAGTAACCCTGCTTATACATGAAAGGCGTTCTCATGATGGAGTCTAGGATCATTTCAGGAGGGCGATATACTTTGACGTAGACAGGATTGTATTCCCAAAAGCAGTCATAACAGAATGCGTCTACCTTAACAACCCAATGGCCTGATTCGTAGCCCATAGATCTCATGGCTACGTCCCACAGAGTCTTGAAGTCAGGGATCCTGTCGCAGACTACCGGCTCTGGATATAATGGCCTGCGGTTGTTGTTTATCAGTCTTTTAAGGTCTTGATGCTCCCAATAACCCGCTCTATTCCACTGGTCGCCTGATCTTGATGGCGGAGACCATAGACCCTTCTTGTGAAACAACGACGTTATCCACGAGGATCGTGAACGCGCCATTGTCACTAAAACTACTGCAGTGATTCCGGTTCTCCCAACAAGTCCCTTGTCCTTCCAGACATTGAGAAAACCCTTCCGTCAAACACCCTGTTCTTCGCGTTACTCCAGTAGGCCATTGTCCCGTTTTCTCTTTCAGGGACTTCTCCTGTGAATCTGGTTTTGCGCCAAGGTGCTTCAAAGTAATGTGGGCCGTCGTCTAGGGGAACCCCACAGAGAATGATTCTGGAATAGCCCATTGCGAGCCCGCAGTACGTTCCGTTGAGGCTGCTTGTTCCATGTCCCGGCCAGAACCAGTTGTACTTTGCTCCTGTTCTGAGGGAGTGGGTGTCTGGAGCGCCTCCAAATTCCAATGAATACAGTTCTCTCCGCGCAGCCAGCCACTTCGGCATCCATCTCTTATCATTGGAATAAAAGTGCCGTACTCTCCAGGGGAAGTGCATGTAGATGTCGTTGATGCACATGACATCGAATGGGGCTGATTCTGGCTGGTAGTTGGGTAATCCGAGTCGCTGTAGGTCATCCCAAACCGTATGCCCGCCACCACAAATAAGAAGCACATCACGAGTGATGTTAGGAACAACAGGATGGTTCGATAGGTCAATTCCGATGTTTTCAAGAGGCATACTCTACTGTTCCAATATGCCCAAGTTCGATTGTCGGATCAAGCAGGATTTCCCCGCCCATGTCTCGCCATGTTTTACAGAAGAAGTAATCCTCTGACATGTGCATCCCGTCAATAATGGGATCCTGGAAAAAAGCATATCTCTCCCCTTCTTCGTCATATTTTTCTACTTTATCTTTCATCTGCTCAAAGACATCTCTTTGAATCATCATGAAGCCTGTAGCTGCGTAATCAACCTTTAAGGGTTCTTTGCCCTCTATGTCCTGCAGATTGACTATCTTGTTATCCCTCCATGCACTATACTTGATTTCTTCGCACTTCATCCTGTAAGCGCCGACTGCAATTGGGGCATTCAAATTCCATAATTTTGCTACGTCCTCTGTGCGAAACCGAATGTCCGCATCGATAAACAGTAACGCCTCGAAATCTGTTTTCAGAAACGTATCCGCTATTGTGTTCCGGCCCCTCGTTATCAGGGATTCGTTCGCTACCGTTAGCCAATCGTGGTTTACCCCTATTTCTGCCAGATCTTCTTTCAGGTTAAGGCAGGACTCGAAGTAATCACGAGTACACTGCCCACCGAACATTGGAGTGCCTATTAGGATAGACATTAACTAGATCTTGCGCCTACCATAAACCTTTTACCAAGGACTATATCGCTTATCATTTTCCCCATTTCATATCCAAAAAGATAACTTCCAGCAGTTGAATGATGAACATCATTTGTTAAGAACAAATTAGAGTCGAACGAATGCCCGCCGAAAGCTGTAAAATTGTCAGCAACCCTTAAAAACTTATCGCCATACCCTTGTCTTTTAGACCAGCGAGGTAGACTGTTTATAACCGCATTGCAGTAATCAACGTTGTCGGCGTACACTTGATCTGAATAAGTTGTGTTGTTCTGCATTGAGTGCAGCGTGCTTGTTATAAACTGATTTACTTTTGAATTGTATGCTGTAGATACCATGCTCTTTAAATTTGATTCGAAGGTTGTTTTTGCTGATGCGTCAAAGCTAGCACCGTCATTTGCATCGTTCTGTCCGGCATTGCAAAAAACAACATTTGGCACACCAATAGACAATAGGTTGTTAAGATTTGTCTTTATTTGTGCTGTCGTTGCTCCACCCTGTGTGAAGTTCAGGTTTTTAGAAGACAAGTATCCTGATTTGTGAGCCATTCTTATAATTGTAGTTAATGCACCGGCATCATAATGCTTTCCGTTTACTGACTCGGCTGCCGCACCATTTGAGCCGTCTATTCCTTTTGGGCCAGCAGTAGCGAAAGAATTTTCAATAGGTATCCAGTCAGGGCGTTGAGTTGTTCTGCTGCTCCACATCCAGTCTGGGAATCCGCCAAAGTTCATTAACGAATCACCTATAAAACCAATTCTTATTTTCGGTGATCCAATATCCTGAAAAGAATCAAGCAAAGCAACATTTCTTAACGCGTCCGAATCAGTGGAAGCGTTAGGGTCTCTTACGTCGTAAGGATTCATGTCCAACGAATGAAAATCGTAGGTTCCTATTTGCGAATCCGCAACAACAAGGCCATCAACAATTGTCTGGAATCTACCCGAAGAACTCCATTGATGAATTATTGGAATCCACGAACCCTTGCCTCGCCAAGCAATATTTAAATTATAATGCAAATATTCATCATCAGTTGAAGGTATAACTAATTGGCTGTCAATATACCCATTCGGGTCTACAACTATAGTTCCTCTATTTGCATCAGAGCCGTCTCTATTCATTATTGAAGCCGGGAGCGAAGCGGCATTTACTGCCGCAATCACAGATCCGCTGGAATCGAGACCTCCAGCTACATAGTCACTGTTTAGCCACATCATTAAAGACCCTTCGGTCAGCAGTCCTGAATGATCTTCCGACACACCCAGGCTTACCCACGTACCCGTGGTTGTGCTATCTGCCCCAACGCCATCCAAAGTTAATAACGAGCTATTAAATCTACCGCCGCCTAAAAACGCAGCATTTGTAAAGGCCGATTCAATGTCAAGATAACTTGAATTCCTTTGTTTATTTACAGAATATCTTGTCGTCATTACTTAACTCGCCATTGAACAACTATCTTCCCCGCAGTTCCAGCAGACGCTATGACGCAGTTAAGGTCAGTGGCAAAAATTGTACCGGCAAGGGACAGCTTTTCCGAAGATAAAGTCATAGATACCGGCATCGGATAAACCTCTGTAGAATCATCGTAGAATGCAAAATCAGGGCTTCCGGCCATTGCTTCAGAGCAGTAAACATTACCTATTATTGCCGGAACGCCGCCAGATACTGCTACAGGCGATGTGTCTGCGTGATCTATTACAGTATAGTTCCACTCAGGAACAGACACACCATACTCGTTTGCCGTCCCGGGATTTCTTTCATTGGCTAATGAGTCTTTTAGCTTTACTGGAATTCCGTCAGTAGTATCTGACGGAGATCCAGAATTGTCATCAAAAAAAATACTCATGCCTGCGTCCTCGCTGCTATTTTCCAAATTCCTCTTGCTGGAACGGCGAATGGCCGTGGAACGTCAGCGGGAAGGTATGTTGATGTAGAAGCTGCTGTTGGATTAGATCCAATCTCTACCTGTGAAGCCACATCAGCCGTAATCATGATAAACGTAGTCTTGTTGTTGAAAGCTGCAGACTGCTGTGAGGAAGCAGACAGGCTTGTGATAGACTGATTAGCTACCAGCATACCTGCGGCAGGGATAGTCGATCCCCTGGCATCGTCAGGCAGTGACTGATATTCTTCAATGTAAAGTGTCGCCATTAAACGTAATTCCTGTTAGAGAATTCATTCATCATGTTGAATGCTTCTATGCTGTTGGATGGCGGCTCTACTCCGCACTTCTTTAACTTGGCCTTGTGGATCATGATTTCTTCTGCTATCTGTTCCCTGCGGCCTTGACTTAATGTGTTATCCTCTACGTGAGGATAGTAATGTTCTAAATGTCTAAGGTGGTTTCTTATCTGTGGTGCTTTAGAGTGAGTAGAAAGGTATTTAGGTTTATACTTCCCCAAGGCCCTGTAAGCCCACCATCGTTTGAATATGTTCACATGCCCCCTCGTGCTATGCTGGTAAAGAAGCCTCCCCTGTTTCCTTTCCCGCCAATGACAATAACCGGGTCATCCCAAGCATTGCCACCGTAATATTGCAGGACGGTAATCTTTTCAATAGAAACCAATCCACTTGTGTCAGGATTGAAGACTACTGTTCTGGGAGGTGATGAGGCATGCGCTAACATGCTCCATCGTTTTGCTTCTGTATCTATTGCCATTACGGACCTGTAGCAACTTCACCCTTGGTTGCCGTGGTGCCGTCATCACTGACAGTCGCTTTCTGATCAACAGTTGTTGTGTCATCAGCGTACAGGCTGTACGTTGTAGCAGTTTGAGTACTCTTGTTGCGCCATGCTTTGTACAGGTAGTTGATCTTGGCAGCAAGCGTAGCAGTAGCGGCAGGAGTACCCTGTCCCGGCTCAGCGTAGGTGTCTGTGTTAATAGCATCCACAACCTCAGCATTCACTTCTGCTGGCCCAAGCTCAAGATTGCTTCCAACAGATCCCGTGACATTTCCGTCCACGTTTCCTGACACGCTACCCACTGCGCCGGTAACACTGCCAACTGCACCAGTAACGCTACCAACCGCGCCCGTGACACTCCCTACGGAACCAGACAGATTCCCTGTGATATTCGCCGTCTGGTTGCCGAGTCCTGTCGTCGCAGTCAGTGAATAGCCTGTCTTGCCAACATTCCAGTCTCCCTTTCCGTCGAGGCTTGATGCAGCGAACTTGGCCGCAGTAAACGCGCCGTCCGTAATACCTGCTGTCGTGATCCAGTTAGCCGGAATACTTGGCAGGTTCGTTAGATTTGTCACGGTCGCGATCGTGCCGATATTGGTCAGTCCAGCACCTGCGGTTCCAATCTCTGCGGTATCCAAGAGGATGGCATTTACGTCAGCGCCAACATCGTTCGCAGTCTGTGTTGTACCGCTTATTTGCGTTGTATCGACCTGAAGATAATCAGTCGCAGCAGCAGCAAACAGGCTGTCATAGACGTTGGCATTGACAACCATAAAATCCAGCCGGATCGGAAGGATAAGGCTATCATCGTTAATCAGAATTGTTAACGGGCCTTCTGTGTCCAGGTTTCCTGTCGTCAGGTCTAATGTGTAATAACCATCCGCGCCAGTGATAGCCGCCATCGTGTTAGAGGCTATACTGGTCACTGTCAGTGCTGTAGCGCCGCCGTGCTTGATTAATTCAGCTTCGTCAGCAGTAGACAGAGACAGCGTTGTAACAGGCGTGAAGCCGTCACCAACAGCCACAGCCGGACCAACCAAGACCTCAACATTAGTGTCGGCTTTAAGAAACTGCATTACAACCTGCTTCCTGTGTTGTGGTTATAGTGATATGCCGCTATTGGTATTCCCAATCCACCGCCGCCTGTAATCGTGGAGAAAATCGCGCCGATGCCCCAAGCGTAATCAGTTCCCGCGTCGGTGCTCGATGCAGTTTCCGCAATCGCAGAAGTGCCCGTATAGGTCTTGTATGCGATTTCGTTCCAAGGACTAGAGCCAGAGGAATACAGCGACGCCTGCGTCATGTTCGAGAAAGTCGCCGCGCCGCCGCTCCAATTGCGTCGGTCAGGGACCGTCATTGCCGCAAAGGCTATACCGTCACCGCCGGGATTAAGCGTGCCGTGTCCGACTGACTTGGACCCGCTGGGGAATGTTGATGTCAGGTACGTGTTGTCCTCGGCAAATTCCTCGAACGTTTCTGAACCTGAGAAAACGGCCAACCCGACAATGAAACTGCCCGATGCTCCGGAGCATGTCCCGCCGATACTCGTATCTGAACCTGTTAATACCTTGTAACAAAAAACATTGTTATTGTTTGACCCCGCGCCGATTGGCGTCGTGTCGATCACAGTGTAGCCGGACACCGTCGTTGTAAAATCATTTGCATGCGTTATCAGCGCAACGACAGTTTCGCCGGAGACAGGCGTGATCGTAGCGAAGTTATACGTCCATGACGTAGCCCCCGATGCTGACCCCGCTTCTGCCTCCTGAAACGTCGCCATTACGTCGCAGCGTCGATAGCGTCAATAATTGCCTGCAATGCAGTGCGTAGCGTTGCGGTTGCGCCAGCGCCGAATCGCTGCGTTGCAATGCTGCGCTTCGAATCGATAGGCGCGGAGAACGAATCTCCCGTCAGCGAGAGGCCAGACACGTTTGTGTCCAACCATGACAGGGCCGCGTCTATTTCGGCCACTACGTTTGCAGTTTCGGTCGTGACAACAACGGAACCAAGGCCTGGAAGCGACGACACATAAGCATCTATGCCGGGAATTGCCGCCATGTCGTTAAATATTGTCTTTGCGCCTGCTAATTCATCGTAGCAATCTCGCGCTTCTTCAACCGTGTTATTGCCGGAAAACAGGGCAATGTAGCGCGGGCAGATACCAGTGCGAAGCGAGTTCGCTTGCCGCCGCCCGAGAGCCCATGCTTCAGCCGGGGTTATGCTTTGAGGATATGCCATTACAGAATCACCGCCCCCAGGGTAAAGCCGATAAAAATAACCTTATTCATTGCAAAACTTCTCCACTTTATCGTTATGATTGACTATTTGCCTCAGATCATCGTCTGTGAGGCCCTCTACGCTTCCCTCAAGGTAGATCGGCTCTGAGAAGTCACAATCCCCTGCTTTTATCTCATAACCCTTCTTAGCGTAGTACATGCTGCCTAAGCTCACAGCAGCATTAATCGTCTGTAGGGCGACGCACCCCGCGAACAAGGGCATCACGGTCAAGAGCACGATTATTTTCAACAATTTTCTTGACTTCGCGCTGAATCGCATTCTTTTGAGCCTTTTCTTCCTCGCCTTTGTAGTAAAAGTAGACTTTCGCCAATATTGCTACTATGGCGAGGACAAATAGCAGTCCAAAGAGGAATTCCATTGTTTTTTTAGAACAATTGCCTTCTAGGCACTTATTTAAAGAGGATAATGAAGATCAAAAGACCGATTATCCACCATTCCATCAAACTTTGACCGCATCCTTCGTAATAAGACGGAGAGCGATGTTAGCAACACCCATAATGAAGGCTACCGTGGTGGCCTGCATCTCAGGACCGATGTCTACACCCATAGCAACAGCTACAGCAGCAGCTACAGCGATAATATTCGTCCAGATGGTCTTACTAGCCCAAAAAGGTTTAGAATCCATGAATAATCTCCAGTAATATGATAACAATCAGCCCAATAATCGGCATTTCAATCAATTCTGACCAGGGCCAACCATGTTTGAGGTCAAAGATACCTATCGGGGGCAATTTCACTGCTATATGGATAGCCAGAAAAGCCCCTAGTGCTCCACAGAAGGGCATTAAGAAAAATAACGGCTCCCAATACCCCAAGAGGACAAAAGGCGTGCCCCAAAGAGCTCCCCAGCGTAAGGGTTTCCACCAAAGACCTTGGCCTTGAACGTATCCGCCCCTCCATCCGTTATCCGTCCTCCAGGACCCTAAAAGTACCAAGAGGCCACTGGCTAGAATCAGTTTTATACTCGATGTGACCAAAAGCCCCATTATAAGCCCAACTGATGCCATGCTTAGGTACTTCAGAGCTTTCGGCCTCTCCACTGGAAACCCACCCCTTACCCTGTCCCCAAGGCCAGCCACAAGCAGAAGCAAAATCTTCCATCCAGTCCACATAGTCGTTAAATCCCACTACCGGCTTCATGTTCCTTTTCCTTTTTTCTGAATTTCGTAATAGTCTGATCAAGGTCTTCAATGGATTCCCAGAATTCCTCATCAGCCTTTTTATATTGTCGGAAGTATTCATCTGACTTTTCAGATTCCGCAGCACCAGATAAAGTAGCCAAATACTGTAAAAGGGTCCTCATTCACCAAAACCCTTTTTTATAATAGCTGTGAGACCTTCCATTTTCTCTGTGAAAGCCATCCGTGCTTTAATATTTGATTCTGCCATTTCCTGAAACTTCCTATGCAGGTCCTTATTCTCTCGAATAAAATAGACTGCTAATATCCAACCGAATCCCAAGGGGCCGTACTCGGTTATTATCTTGGTTAATATATCCATTATTGTTCATTCTTATTAACCCCTCGTTAATTAATTTCGGGCCTCTCTCTTGCGGGCTCGTTCCTCCTTCCTGTCCTGCCTCTTAGCCTGCTCAACAGACTCAGCACGCTTACGTTCCAATTCCCTGTTAGCTTCCTCACGGGCCTGGCGCTCAGCAGCCTCTATCTGTAAAGGCGTGCGCTGATCTTTCTTTTTTGAAGGATCGGCTTTCCTTGTTTTCTCTACTACTATGCCGAATTTGTTAGGCATGAAGGTCTCCGTCACGTGTAAACACCTAAGACAGTTTCTTAGGAGTATTGGTTATCTATTTGGTTTTATTAATAATAAAGGGAGGGTCTATTTCAGTTGGGATTTTTTATAGGGGCGGGCTAGCCCCCGATCCATCCGCCGTCAAGGGGTGGGGTGCCCCCTCCTTATATCCATTTGCCATAAAAACCTGTCCATCCAGACTGTCCTAATCTATCCCATGAACATGGCATGACCCTTGCATATGAAACATGGCATGGTCTGTGCATGGCAGGAGCATGGCTGTCGCATGCCCTTAGGCGCATTGTAAGGCCCTGTGGCAGGACTTTGGCCTAACCCTAGGGCCTAGTGGCGGGTATTGTCGTTATCGTCTAAGGAAAGCCCTAGTTGGGCTGCTAATAGCTTTGCTGTGGCCGGGTCTGTCATTTGAATTTGACTCAAAAGAGCGGAAGGTGATAGTTCTTCAGCCTTAATACTAATATTATCCGTATACAGACCACAGGCTTTACCCATGCTTACACGGCATTGTGTAGCTGCCCCATAGTTCCCGTTAGCTTCTGCCGCGTCTGCCAGTCTCGCTAGTTCCTGCACGTGTTTGGCTAAGGTATAGTTAGTCTCCTTAGCTGCCTGCCTTTCCAGTTCCTCAAGTCTCGCGCGGACCTGCTCCTTTCGCTCTAACCGCCATGCGGCCACGTTACAGGCATTATCAGACATGTTACCAGCATCGTATGCCATACGGTATGACATGAGCTTAGAATGGCCCGTAGCACGATTGATGCAATAGTGTTCCATCTTGTCCGTGAGCCTTTGCGCGGGCTTTGCTTTTCTAGTCATTCTTGCGGGTTCCTGTTTTACCCTTATAAATCAATGGTTTAACACTAAAGTTATTAAAATCCTGGCGTATATTCCAAAATGTTATAGATAATATGTTGACGGATCATGATTTGCCCCTATAATCGGCCCTACACATTGAAAAAAGGAGTAATCAACATGATGTCACCAAACCTTAAATTCGCCATGATTGAATATGGAACCGAGCAAGAGCAGTATTTTATTGAATCCGCCAGTAAGCATGCTAAACAGGCTTTGCACTGCGCTCGGCATGGGTATAAAAGTATGGCGCGTGTTCTTATCAGTGAGGCTGAGCAGGCGCTTAAAGAAGCGCAAGTTTGCCACGATTACATTAAAGCCCTGGTGTACGGTGATCAATAATGGCAATATTCCAATGTAAATGGTGCGGCGAATACCTCGATGATCATGTATGTGTACCTTACGGTGACGATCTGCTCTGTGAGGATTGCGAGCACGACAGAATCGAGGCTTTACGCGATGATTATCACGATGCGAAGACCGAACTAGCACGCGAGGATCGCGATGATCCGAGCTTCAATTATTACGGAGACGATTAGCATGTTCACACTAGATGAATTGCTTGATCAATACGTTCTTATTCACGGTGAACAATTGATCGAAGATGAGCCGGATCTTGATCCTTGGGAATTCGATGATATAGAATTGCCGCCATTTGCCCCCCTGGATCGTTACCTTATGGAGAATGAATAATGTTCACAGAAGTTAAAAAAGCGCCACCGAAACACCTTGCAATGGGCAATCGTAAAAAATCGTTCACGTACCATTGCGCCGATCATCTTACGATTAACACTAGCTCAATGAATTGGTCCGGCGGAAGTATTTCAGCATATGATCTTGTAAACCTTGCGACGGGAACGCGTGAGCCTATCACGGGCGCGACGTGGCCAGACTTCGAGGTTAAGACCGTAAAGATTCCGACAGGATACGCAATCGTTGAATCCGGTACGTTTTGCGGCAAGACTAAACGACTGCGGTTTACCCTGAACGAATCAGACGTTAGCAAGCTTACAGGGGATCAATGATGGATCCGTTATTTGTAGTCATAGCCACAAGCGACAGTACTGATCCTATGTGCTTTGGACCGCTCACTGATGAGTTCGAGGCTTTCAAAGTAGCCCAAGATCTAGTAGACCGCGCAGCGGATGGCGATCATGATTGGGAATTTACTGTCACACGCTTGAGAGAGGTAAAATAGATGTTGATCACGACTGCGGTGTCCGGTGCCGCCAAAACTGCCGGATTGGCTGTCACTTATCGCGCAAGCTCGGGTAATCCGTACGGTAACTGCCCTAGTAACTGCGCATTAATGCCGGCAGGTGAACGCGGAACACTGTCGATCGATTGGCAGTATTTTGAAGCTCTTGTGCGTGCTGTACCTCGCAAGGGGATAGCGTTCACATACACACATTTTAGCCCGCGAAAATGGCTTAAAAAGTGGCAAGCAATGCGGGGGACAGGGCCGGCGACGATGATCAATCATAGCGCGGATACCCTCAGAGCCGCTGTACGGTCCTGTAAGGCGGGTATTAACACGGTCTTAGCATTGCCTGAGGATAAGGTGCGAAAACATTGGAGACAGCGTGGCGTGCGGTTTGTCCAATGCCCCGCAACTTATCAGGACAAGATCGGCTGCAACAATTGCGGTGGTGATGTTCCGTTATGCGCGCGGGATCGGGATTATGTGATCGTGTTTCCTGCTCACGGCGCGGCAAAGCGTAAGGTAGGCGAAGGATCGGGCGGTTGTTACGCTTCCGGCGGCAATGTTGGCCTACACTGGCGAAAGCTTGCGAGACGAGACGAGAGCGTGTCAGATGCGGCTAAACTGTCAGACTTCGTCGAAGACTTGCCGCGCGGGACTGTGTTGCGACATCATGTTGCAGGAGATTTAGGGTAATGGGATATTTAGACTTTATTCTAGTTATGATTGTTGTTTATATTTTGATCTCGGAGTGAACAAAATGATTATTAGTCTTTTTGATTACACTGGCGAAGCCGTCAAACCCTGGCGAGATAGTGGTCATGATTGTATATGCTTTGACATTCAGCATAACGGCGTAAAGGTGATCGACGGTATAACGTATGCGCACGCTAAATTGTCCAGTCTTGGAGATTTGATTAATACGCTCAAAAGTATTGGGAAACCTTATTTGCCGGGATCTGTAAAGCTTGTGCTCGCCTTTCCACCTTGTACTGATCTAGCGGTTAGTGGCGCGAAACACTGGAAAAAGAAACGCAAGGCCGATCCGGAATTCCAAACTAAAGCAGTGAATTTAGCTCAATTTGCCGTATGTGTTGCGGATTATTACCGATCGCCTTATGTGATCGAAAATCCCGTAGGCGCTCTTTCAACGTTATGGCGAAAGCCCAACGTTTACATTCATCCATATGAATTCGGCGGTTATATCCTGGAGAGAGAAGCCGAACACCCAACATGGCCGGATTACATAGCGCCGCGCGATGCCTACACAAAGAAAACCGGATTGTGGTACGGCAACGGGTTTTGCATGCCGAGCAAAAGCCCTGTCGATCCTATCATGCACGAATCTGCGGGCTCGCAATCCTCAAAACAATGGTCTAAACTAGGTGGCAAGTCACTAAAGACAAAAAACATTAGATCGGCTACTCCACGAGGGCTGGCCATAGCAATTAAAAAGGCGAACGAACATGCATAATTCTGACTACCAATTCCACGAGGCGATCAGCGAATTTAACAATGCGCTTGATCGGGTTGAACAATTAGCCGCAGAATTAGAGATCGATCAATGGTCTGCAGTTGAAGTATGGATCGAGCGTGATCGGGTTTATGATGGCTCCCTTGTGTCGGAGGTTTATAACTACCTCGAACGATAACCCAACGCGCTAACCTTATACCCGCCACAGTGCGGGTATTTTTTTGCCTGTCAATCCGGTAGATCTCGCCGTGTCACGGATCAATCCAGGATTCGCATAATCTCATCCGCTGGCCGATACCATAAACCCGCTAGCATCCTACCTTAAAAGCAATTCGGACGTTATACGGCCGCGTATTAGCTAACCTAAGCGCTTGTGACGGGTTTTTATTCCAAATCAATAGTAGGCCTAGGGTTTATTTTTGCGCCTCTTATACGGGCTTAGAATCGGTCTGTGAGAATGGTTCTTAACCTGAGAATAGTTCTCAATTACTCAAATTTTTTTTTCGGTCTGTTGCGGTAGGCCTGGGCGGATTTGAAAACCCTTACTATGAGGCTGCCAACCCTTACTATAGGGATCCTAAACCAGTGCAGCTAGTTGCTGTCTGCGCTGACCGCGTCTCTCGCTTGGGCCGGATAGTCCCTGGCCCCTGGCTTGAGCGTTAAAGTTTCCGATCCCCTTCAGATCAGGACCGCCGAATCTATCTTGTAACAGGCGCGCGCTTAGGTTGTCCGTTAGGCCGGGTCTAGCGGCAGTTGTATTCTGAGGAAAGGTTATCTGCGGAAGTGTACCGCCTATCGTCTGCGCTGTCGGTGTAGCCGCAGCAAGTGACAGTTGCGGCACGCTAAACCCTGTCGATCGTTGCGTTATAGGCTGCTGCTGTCCGCCGGATAGACTGGTGATACCCTTGCCGATCTCTTTCAAGATGTCTTTAACGCTGCTAGACGGAGCCGGACCGCCTAGCGATTGCGGATTGTAAAGATCCGTAGCGTCGATCCCTAGCGCATCCGGATTAAAGAATCCACCGCCGGCATAATTGGTGATATTGTTTAGTGGCTGCCGAAATAGCTGCGCAGCATCCAGGCCGAGCCCAGCCGCGTTAGTGAAGCCACCGCCAGCAAGTGACTGCGTCAGGTTAGCCGGTGAGCCACCCAGGCTGGCAGGATTGTACAATTGCTCCGGGCTTAGTCCTAAGCCTGCCGGATTAGTAAACCCGCCTTGATTGAATCCGAACACGCCTTTAGCGGCATTGATAGCTTGACCGGGTAGCGATCCACCTGGGAGTCCGAGCAATCCGCCGGTTCCAACCCCTAGCGCCTTATTGAAAACAGAGCCGCCGAAAAATCCACCCGCCGCTCCCGCAAGGCCCGCTATGGGACTGCCGGAAGTTAGACCGGATGTCAGACCTCCCGCTAGGGCTCCACCAAGCGGTCCGCCAACTATACCGCCCGCTATAGGCGCTAGAAATCCGAGGGCCTTGCCTAGAATGCTGGACCCGAACCCGTTTTCCTTCTGATTGTCTTTCTGAGAATCACGAAGGGCCAGATCCATCGCCTCGAATAACTGGCGGTCAGTGGCTTTATTAGGGTCCGCTATGCCGAACTGCGATTGAAGTAGTTTCTTGAACTTCTGCGCGTTGTCGTATCCTGGCTGTCCGGGTTTGATCTTTAGGTATTGATTGAATACCCCACGAGCCTGGTCAAATGATTTTAGATTTGCTACACCTCGGCCGTACTGATCCGGATTGAATCGCTCATAGGGCAGGTCGCCGTAATTTTCTATGTAGGAGGGATTGAGACCTTGCGCTATGAGAGATTCAACGGTTACTTGACCATTCTTTCTTGAAGGCTTTACTATGGAAGGCGCAGGCAGGCCCCTAGATTTCTCCAGTTGTGCCTGTATCAGATCGTCTATTACCGCCATTCCATCGCTTCCGTAAGGTTACTATAGACCTGACACATCCCTTAGGGATTGTGCAATCTACAGCCGGTTCAAAGATACCCTTATGTTCTCCCCAATTTTGTACTATGTAATAATTATATCCGTCCTCCCTGACTATCCAGCCGGGAGTAAAACAAGTGACGGATTCCAAACTGTCTATGTCCTCTAAGGCCAACCAGCCGCTGTTCTCTGTGACTATATCGTCCCATACTATGAGTGATAGCGGGATCTTCTTGATGTCTTTAGGCGTCACAACCAGCTTTTCATTAGATATTTTAGACTCAGTTCGAGTAGGTCGTAATCGCCGTTCTTGACCTCGTTTAGCTGGAAGCATCCGCGCCAAGTCTTTTTGTTTTTCTGCCAGCCTACGTAGTGCTCGTCATGTTGGTAGAAGGATCCGCATACTAGCCCCCTTCTGCGCTGACCTTCCGACGTATGGAAAGCTCCGACCATGTATGTGTGCTCATGACCGGCTACGAAACTGTTGCCTACGGTCTTTATCCTTGTTTCTACCATGCCACGGACGTTCTCGAAGGTATGGCAGTATAGAATCCCATCTACCTTCACTGGCTTCAGGTATGGAATGACGCGCCAGCCGTCCAGATCGAAATTATCCGCAGAGAGGTAGCTTTTAAACTTCCTGTTCATGGGATCGGCGCAGGCTCTTTCTCGCCTGACTTCGTGATTCCCCATGCAGAAAATAAGCATCGGATGATAGTCTTTTGCGTTCAGGATTGGTCCCATCATCCTGCGCATGGCCGCGTTCCCGGCCGCGAAGTCTGCCGCTACGTCCTTGGCTTCCCATCCCTCTTGGCCCGGTTTATCGTAGCTTGACAGCGATGGCATATCCCACCAGTCGCCTATCATGATAATCTTGTCCGGTCTTTTGTCCGCTATGTAGTTACCAGCGGCTTCAAGATGGTCTGTGTTTACTCCGGGCTTAACCTGAGTATCTGGAATGAAGAAATGTTTCAAAGCAACCTCCTAAATGGAGGTGTGGACGCCTTGTTTCCAGTCTACCCGCTCCCTTTTATTCATCGCTCGCTTTATGCTTTTTGCGACTTTAGGGCGCTTCAGGTAGTTGTAGATGTCACGGCCATAAAGTACGTCGTATTCATAGCCGTTCTTTATTTTCTGTTTTCTGCCCTTATTCATATGCTGCATGACTGGTAAGCCAGATAGTAGCTGTTCCCGTCTACGTGCTCCAGGATGAAGCTATAAGCCCTCAGAATCTCATGCTGCAACTGCGGAACAAACCTGATTAGCTGTGTTATATAGGCTGCTGGGTCTTCCTGAGCGCCAATAACCTCTACCAAGCGAGCGTAACCCTCGCATGTCAGTCTTACCGTCTCTGCTACAAGGATCGTTTCCATGCCGACAGTATCTTGTCAAGCTTGTGGATGCAGCGGTTTGCCCATCCCTTAGCGAATTTTGACAATCTTTCGTTCTGGAGAATAATAGACTGATAGTATTCTATGTTGCTTCCGAGGTAGTATACGGCCCACATAACCTCATGAGCACCTATGCTCGCTATGACTCTGTGGGTCTTAGGGCCGTATCCCCCGTCCTGTATGAGGCGTTCCTCGCCCGAGTATAGGGCAACCACTGATGCCGCCCTTTGAGCCTGCTGGACGGCCCTGTGGACGCCTGCGTTGACCGCAAAGTCGAACATCAATTGAGCCACCATGTCGGAACTTAGCTCATCACCCCGGAAGACATCCCAATAGCGGGGTTTATAGAATTCTGCTACTCTGTCCGCTGACGGATGATGCCCTGCATCAATATCCTTCCAGCCTGACCAGTCCGGATTGTGTTTGCGAGAGATACCGCAATAGGTTTCACCGCCCGGATCTACTGGATCATTTGAGTAGATGCCCTCTGCCGCAAGTGTTGGCTTTAGGGCTTTTTCGAAAGATGCCATTTATTTTCTCCATAACCAGTATATCATAGATTTTAGTGTTTGTCAATACCCTAATCATATGAAACTAACTCAACGTTCTGTTTTCCGTGCATCTTTTCGTTTACCATCCTGGCATATTCCTGCCTGTAATGATTCGCTATGTCACTCATATCCTGTTTGGAATACTTGATTGAAATATCGTTTTTTCGTTCGAGCAGCATTTGATAGCGGCCCTCACCTAGGTGGTTTACTACCCATAATCCCCACTCTGTAGGGGCATCCGTCATGATAGCGTGGCAACGGGCGCAGAGGCAGACGGCGTTATCAGGGTGGCATCTGACATTCTTGTGCTTCCTTGAGAATACGTGAGCACACTGCATAGCCCTGCTCCTGCCCGTGAACTGAGCTTCTGTGTCCTCTATCTCACATATAGCGCAAGTCCAGTTATACGACTCCCTGATGGCTCTGGAGAAGGCTATGTCCCAAGGATTAAGCTTCATCTTCTTCTTCCAAGTAAGGTAAATCTTCGTCTAGCAGGTAGGATCGATCGTTTCTTTCCTCGTGCATTGGCGTGCTATATTGCATGCGTTCAGTCTCTTTCCCGCATGTTGGACAACTTACTGTGCCGGCGGCGAATTCCTGGTTTTTGAAGTAGTGACCATCAGGACATACACAATGTACAAACCCCTGATTTTCATATATATCCTCGAACTCAGGGAGGACATTGGGGGCTCTATGCTTCACCCGTGCGCTCTCCGGGTTGACTCCTGTGTACGCCATACGTCTATGGTGGTCTGCCAGCCTACCATCATCCAACGTCGGCGCTCATATTCCTCATGGGCCACCCTGAGCCCTTCCAGCACGCCTATATAATCAGGATGGGCATAAGCATAGGATTCCTTCTCTAGGACAGTACCTTTTGCCTGCTGTACTAGGCTGGCTTTCTTTGACTTTCGGTATTCCTCCAGATATTCCTTTTCGGCCTTAGACTTGGCTATCTTAGAAGAATTGGTTATAATCTTCTCCAGAGCTTCTTCAGCCTGTTCTTGCGTAATCATTCAATCTCTCCTTAGCCTCATCGAAACTCTTGTGTGTCGTCATGTGCGGGCCTGCTAACAGGTAGTATCTTTGACCCTTGACCGACTGATGTACCTCAGCCTTCTTGTGGTGGCGCAGGCAGCGCTTACAGTAGATGTCTATGGGTGTCTCCATCCTGCGGCCATGCTGCATCCATTTGAAATCAGGCATTTTCAAAAACCCCGATCTTTTTTACAACTCCGATTGCCCACTGTTTCCATGTCTGTCCATCAGGAGGGCCGTAAACTTCCTTCATTATACGGATAGTCTCCCCCTGCTCCGGATAAACCTTCTTCTCTAGGTAGTGGCGCTGGCATAGCTTCTCTACGTCAGTGACGTACAACGCTTCTTCTTTGCAGCCCTGCTCTGTGCAATTCAGGGAGACAGCCTTTAATAGCAGTTCTCCTGTGCTTTCCTCAAAGATGTCGTCCCATACGTCCTGGTTCAGGAAGGATGAGAGCATCTTAAGGTGAGGGACGAACTCGCCAGTGTTCCGTACTGCCTGACGATTGCGCATGTACGAGACGTAACCGTTCCGGATCCTCTTGGAGAATTCTTCCTCGTCTACCTTATGCCGTTTGATGGCTTTGTTCCATGCCTCGAAACAGACACCCCTGCCACCCTTGGAAGCATTCTGCATGCCTTCCTCTTGGCCGTAGGATAGGTAGAAACTAGTAAACCTGTCTGAGTATTCCAACGTGTAGAAACCTCTGCACTTGTCAATATACGTAGCTACTATAACACAACTGGCTTCAAATGTCAAGCACTTTTTTATTCAGACACGATTCCCCCCTACACGGTGCTAGGTACTGCTAGCTGAAACCGATTCGGAACACGTACGCTAACACAGCTAGGCTGCGGCACCGACCAAGTTGACGGGGGTAATCAGAGCTTGGATTTGTTTTAGTTTGTCCCTTTCTGTGTCTGCTGCTCAGGACTGAAGCCAATAAAGCTGACCAAATGCTCTGTATCTACTATAACACAACTGGACTCAAAAGTCAAGTCTTATTTACTCTTGGTCTCTATAATAAAGATCGCTTTACTACTTGACAAATGGTACATGTTGTGTTATACTTGTTTGGCAATGGAGGTATTATGAACTATTCAGGGCAAGACCTTGCTGGCGTTGATTTCTCGTCCGCTTCGTTGGCCTTAGCAGACTTTTCTGGATGTATTCTTACAGATGTATCGTTTTACAAGGCGAATCTTGAGGGCGCTACATTTCATGATGCGTACATGACCCGGACAAATTTGCATAAGGCCCGTCTTGATTTTGCAGATTTTAGGGGCGCTCATCTTTACAGGGCTGATATAACATCAACTATCCTTGTAGACGGTGGTAGTGACGGCCGTTCATTCCAGTTTTTTGCTTGGCAGGATGGCGATGACTGGATCTACCAAGCTGGCTGCCAGTGGTGGCCTTCTTACAACAGAGCAGTCGAATACTTCTTTAATAATTACTCAGGGGATGCCAATGTGTCTGAGTGCCTAGCAAGACTTGAATTCCTTAAGAAAATAATAGCTATTAGGTCTTGACATCCAGGTTCATTTGTGTTATACTACGCCCAACAAGGAGAAAAAATGGTTTCATTCGACGACATATTAAACAAGCTATCCAAGCAGGACGTTGAGGATGAGATCTGTTTCTCCGTTCAGCTAGAGCTAGGGCCAGAGATTATTGCTATTGTCTCATCGAGGTACTACAATTCGGATGAGGACATAGGCAAGGCAGTTAAATCCATCCTGGCTGACAGTATTACTAATCATATTTACTACGAGTTATAATGTCTTACAAACGGGAGCTAGATAAATTAGAGCAGTTGGAAGCTGCTTATGACCCTGATTATCAGGAATGGTTAAACTTAACGAGGTACAAACTATGTCCAATTACGATCAAAACTACTCCAGTGACTCTGACTGGCTCAAGGCTAAAGACTGGCCTGCGGGAACGTCCGCCGTTCTGACCATCCGGTCTCATTGTGGAACGAACTTTGCCAAAGAAGGCGAGGATCCGGTTATCAAGTGCTGCCTGAACTTCGAGGGCAAGGAAGCTGGCATTGTCCTGAACAACACCAACTATGGTCGCCTGAAGGACGCCCTTGGCGCTGACTGTGACGAATGGATCGGCCAGCAGGTGACTGTCCGTACTGAGAAGATCGCCAACGGTCAGTTTGCAGGACAGTACATGTTCCACATCGATGGCGTCAGTCAGTCCGCAGAAGCAGAAGACATACCTTTTAACCGGGAGGCTGCATGACAACCTCGATAAAAACATGCTTCAAGTGCGGGGCTGAAAAGCCCCTCACTGAATTCTACCGCCATTCAGGGATGAAAGATGGTCGCCCAAATAAATGCCTAGGAGGATCGTTTTGATCAATGAAAGCACAACGCCAGTAAACGAACGTGATTCGGCAAGGACGCCGGATCATGTCTTCCAATATTGCAGGTTTGCATACGGACCTTTTGATGTAGACCTTGCAGCAGACAGTCAGAATGCCAAGTGTGAGAAGTTCATAGACAAATGGAATGATTCACTTTCCAAAGACTGGATCGTGTTTGGAGAAAGGGGGTGGTGCAATCCTCCCTATAGTAACATTGAACCCTGGATTAACAAGGCACATATTCAGGCCGGGAAAGGCTTCGAGACCGTCATGTTAATCCCTACAATAAATGGAGAGTTTTGGGGTAAGTTGGTATGCGACACAGCCTATTCAATAGAGTACATCTTTCCCCGTATAAGCTTCCTGCGTCCCGATGGTAGCCCTATGCCTGGCAATCCGCGAGGGTCTATGGTGGTGTTGTTTACTGATCGCCCACGTATCTCTGCTACACCCCTTCTCGCATATACAGATATGAGGACATGGGGAGGACCGGAAGCAGCATGAGAAAGAATATAAAAGACTATAAGTATATACCGGATCCGCATCCGCAGTGCAGGGTCTACACAATAGAGTTTGTCTGCCCTGTTGAAGACTGCTTTGATGAAACCTCTGAATACTTGGATGGAGGATTGGAAGCTTTTAGATGCATAGGTGGTGCAGAGATTGTTGATCATTCATTTATAGAAAACGGCTTTGATGAGGCTTGTGATATACTAAGGCAGCGATCAAAGAGTCGTTAGGTGGACCGCCTACTGCGGCATAACGAAGTCCTGAGGGAGAACTTTGATACGGTCTTTGCTATCAAGGAATCCCTCAAGGACGGTAACCTGCATGATGCTTTAATGTACTGGCAGGAGCTATCCCATGATGAAATGCGTGCATTGTGGATAGCTCCACGATCCGGAGGCATATTCACCACTAAAGAGAGGGCGCTGCTTAAGTCGGATGAAATGGCTAAGATCAGGAGAGAAATATGAAAATACCGAAAGAAATAATGACGGGCATTCTTGAGAACCGCAAAGATATTGTACAAAATAATATTGTAGATAACTCTCGGTGGTCTATTATACATGAGATCATATTCAAATATAACGACAAACATTATCAGGCGTATTATTCTGTTGGAGCGACAGAATGCCAAGACGAAAGCCCTTGGGAAGGTATGGACGAAGTAGATGTTTTTGAAGTTACCCAAGTGGCTAAAACCGTTCTTAGCTGGGAACCCATTTGAAATTTGATTTTTTCAAAAGCTCGAAATAAAATTGAGATCGGAGAAATGAAAGAATGTCAAGAAAAAACAACTTCCGAAACGAGTTCGCGGAGTCCATCTTCTACAACAAGTACGCCCAAGGGAACAATGATACATGGTGGAACCTTGCCAACCGACTGGTCGACGACGTATGCGGAACATTTAACGGGCGTAGCGATCCGCTCATGTCCCAAGGGGACAGAGACGAAATCGTTGAGCTTATTTATCAGAGAAAGTTTATTCCAGGTGGAAGATATCTCTACTACGCAGGACGGGACGCACATTATTGGAACAATTGTTACCTACTTAAAGCGGAAGAGGATACCCGTGAAGAATGGGGAAGGATTGCCAGAGTATCTTCCGATTGTCTCATGTCTGGCGGTGGAATTGGAACTGACTATTCCATCCTACGAGAAGGCGGTGTCACTCTGTCCAGAACTGGTGGACTTAGCTCCGGGCCGCTCCCTCTCATGTGTTCAGTCAATGAAATTGGCCGAAACGTTATGCAGGGCGGGTCTCGCAGAAGCGCAATTTACGCATCACTTAACTGGCAGCACGGAGATATTCGGGACTTCCTCAGAATAAAAAACTGGAAGGATCACCCGGTAGGAGACAGTGGTCTTAACCTATGGGATGTTAAGCAGACAGACTTTAACTTCCCTGCTCCATTAGATCATACTAATATATCTGTGAACTATGATGATGCGTGGCGTGACATGATGTCTCCGCACACAGATGAGATCTTCATGGAGAACTGCAAGCAGGCTATGATGACCGGGGAGCCTGGATTCTCTTTTAACTTTGGTGACAAGCAGAATGAAACGCTTCGTAACGCCCCTCTTGGGCCAGAGACGTATGTTTTTACTCTTGACGGCTACAGACAAATAAAGGATATTGTTGGCGAAACCGTTAAGGTATGGACTGGAAAGCAGTGGGCCAAGACTGTATTTAAACGCACTGGGGAGCACGTTCCAGTCCTTCGAGTGCTGATGTCGGGTGGAAGGGAGATAGTAGCGGATCCAGAGCACGAATTCTTTCTTTCTAGCGATGAAAAAGTCTCCGCGAAGGATCTTGTCACTGGAGACTCACTAAAAATATCATTGTGTGAGGAAATTGATTCATTTTTGACAGAGGATTATTACACTCTTGGGTACATATATGGTGATGGAAGTTTTAGTAAAAAATATCCTCGCGCCGAAGTTACATTTTGCACGCAAGAAAGTAAGCAATGCTTGAACAATTTTGATAAGTCAATGCTTTCTTCTGTTACAGCAAATGATTCAAGGGGCTATACTAGAGTATATACTATCAACGATAAGTTGTTATCAAACAGAAGTAAAGTCTTATTTCCTGATGATTTATATTTATCTGGTACTGCACAACAAGTGTCATTCCTTGCTGGGCTGTTCGACGCTGACGGAAACTATTTTAAGGAGCAAAACAGGGTTAGATTATCAAATAAGAATTATGACTTCTTGTGTGGGGTGCGCAGACTGCTGGAGCAGGTAGGGATTCTTTCTGGAATTTCTACGTCTGGCATATCTTCTTATGGAAACCTTCAAGGATACACCTTGACGGTTTACACTGAATTCGTAAACAGATTCTCAGAAATTATTCCAACTGCAAGACTAAAGATCAGGCACTGCATACCGTACAGAAAAGCAGCCGTTAAGGTCATTAGCGTTCAGGATTATGGATTTTCTGATGTTTTTTGTTGCGATGTTGGGGTAGAAGAACATGCTTTTATGGCTGAAGGGGTTATCGTTTCAAACTGTACAGAGGTTACATCAGAGGATGACTCTGATGTATGCAACCTTGCGTCTGTTAACCTCAGTGCTATTGATGACCTGGAAGAATTTGAAACGGTTGTCAACCTCGCCAGTAAGTTCCTCATCTGCGGAACCCTTAGAGCAGATTTGCCTTACCAGAAAGTGTATGACGTCCGGGCAAAGAACCGTCGGCTTGGGCTTGGACTTATGGGTATCCACGAATGGCTGCTCAAACGAGGAAGTGACTACACGGTTACACCCGAACTCAAAAAGTGGCTGGAGGTCTATGAATCCGGCTCAGAGAGAGGTGCTAATGACTTGGCTGACTGGGTGGGATGCTCGCGACCCATCGCTTATCGAGCAATTGCGCCAACAGGATCAATATCTATCCTCGCGCAAACAACATCGGGAATAGAGCCTGTCATCTATAAAGCATACAAACGTCGCTATCTTGTTGACGGAACAAAGTGGAAGTATCAGTTTGTTGTGGATGCTACTGCCAGATACTTGGTAGAAGAACTAGGGATTAAACCAGATGAAATCGAAACGTCCGTTACCCTGTCCGAGGACTTTGAGAAGCGGATCAAGTTCCAGGCAGAGGTGCAAGAGTATGTGGATATGGCTATCTCCAGCACTATCAATCTTGCCGAATGGGGCAGCAAAAGCAACAACGAAGGAAGGGTTAAAGAATTTGCTGCAATACTTGGCAAGTACGCGCCTAAAATTAGGGGGTTTACGGCCTATCCGGATGGCAGCAGGGGCGGTCAACCTATAACAGAGATTCCCTACGAAGAAGCTGTAAAGCATCAAGGCGTAGAATACGCAGAGCACGAAATTTGCTCGATAGCCGGTAAAGGAGGGGCCTGCAGCTCGTGAAGTATTTAGTCGATAAAGAGGATGAGGAACTTGTTGGTTCATATACGTGGCATGAGACTAGCGAGGGGTATCTTAGAACAAAAGCTAGGAAAAAACACAAAGAGCCGACAGGGCGGGGAATTCTCATGCACAGGTTAATTATGGGCGCCGCTGAAGGTACTGAGATCGATCACATTAATAGGGATAAAAAAGACAATAGAAAATCCAATTTAAGATTCGCCACAAGAGGTCTTAACACAATAAATAGAGGGCTGCGTAAAGACAATAAATCTGGCGTTGTGGGGGTAAGTTACAGTAAAAAATCTGGAAGGTGGCAAGTTCGAGTACAAGATAAGCATTATGGTTGGTTCGATAATCTCCTTGATGCGGTTGCGCATAGAATGAGTCTTAATTACGACATTGATAGTGCTTGACATCTCCAATTGATTATGTTATAATGCGCCCATGAACAGTAACTTGATAGTGCTTTTGCTTATTGCTTGCGGGGTCTATGCTGTGGATTATATCAGCAAAGCCCCGCCGAATTATCTCTGTCATGAGACAGGTTGGATCTACCAGCGCATGTCTGACGGGGTATATATGGAGAGAAGCCCAAGGGCAAGATGCACTGTAGTGGAATGATCAATGGACTACTGGCGCGCGGCGGCTCTTGAGACTGAGTGCACTCCCTCAAGCAGCGTCACCGTTTCTGCCGGTATGGAACCCGGCCCGCGCGTTCAGTAGTCCGCCAATAGGAGAGAGATATGACCACACAAGAATGGGTTATGACAGCATTGACCACGCTATTTGCCGTAGTACTAGTTTTCTTCATCCTCACAGTGGTCTCGTGCGAGGAGTATTCCGCATGTGTCAGGCACGCGGATGACGTGAAGGATTGCCAACAATGACCACCCCAACCCCGGCGAGCGATGAGACGGATCGGCTCGTAAAAATCCTTATGGACGAGGAATCTGCATCGATTTCAACGCACCCAGAGTATGCAGAACTTATGCACGATATTCGTAAACACATGCGCGCCCTGCAAGCCGAGAACGAAGGGCTCAATAAGTTAGTCGCAGCACAACACGGCGCAATGAGAACGGACTGGAAAGACCTGATAGCCGAGCGCGACAAGTACAAGG